>CAYOJT010000047.1:0-12608 GCA_964404365.1 uncultured Bacteriovoracaceae bacterium | reverse complement strand
TGATATCACCCGATTCAATGACATTAATGATACGCGAAACGAACTGGAACTGCTGACCTGAGGTCCAGCATTGTAGCCGCGCCTTATGCGGCACAGCTGCCTTGAGAAGCGTTCGGGCCTCTTGTGACTTGGTGAGATCGAACTGCTGGTTGTTCTGATCTGCCATGGTGTCGTGACCTTATGCGTTTGGACGGTATCGCTCATCCATGAATTGATAAAGGTATTGATCAACCATGGAGGGATCAGGGACTTTTGCCATCATTCCATACATCGCGGCCATCCCTTGGGTGGAACACTCGGGGTGCGTTTTCACGTACTCGACCGAGTCTTTCATGTCCTTCAGGAATTGTGGAATGATCGTCGTATGCGCAGGCGTCACCATGAGGTGTAAACTCGTGGGCTTTTGCTGACGATCGATGTACCAACCTCGCGCCTGCATTTGATCCGCGACCGCGTAAACGTCCAACTGATCGTTCGTGAACGCGAAAATCGTCGCGTCCGGACGTCCTACAACTGTGAATCCCAGCTCAATCAAGGCATCTTGAATTCTACGAGCATTATCCATACAGGTTTTAGCAATCTTAAGGTAACCCTCTTCACCAAAAGCCATGAGTGTTCCCCAGGCCGCCGCAATTGCGCCCGCAGGTCGGGTTCCGGGCATTGAAGGAGACGCAAACGCGCCACCCGCCCAATCGCTCAATACGAAAAACTGGTGACGGCGAATTTCCTTATTTCGATAAAGTACAATCGAAGCACCTTTTGCTGCGAAGCCATACTTATGTAAATCCGCTGACATGGAGGTCACGCCTTCGACCGAGAAGTCGAAATCTCGTACGGGATAGCCCAGTTTCTTTAGAAACGGCAGAATAAATCCGCCCACGCAGGCATCCACGTGAAGTCCGATTCCCTTTTCTTTTGCGAGCTTACCGAGTTCGTAAATCGGGTCGATCACGCCATGAGGATACTGAGGTGCAGAACCTACGATGAAAATGGTATTTGGATTAATCAGTTTTCTTACGGCAGCGACGTCGACACGGAAATCGGCGGAGAGCGGCGCTTTCACCAGTTTTACATCCAAGTACATCGCGGCCTTATCAAAGGCGGGATGGATCGACTCAGGCACGATCATTTCTGGATTCTTAATCTCGGGCTTCGTCGCGCGAGCCCAGTCACGATAAGTTTTCGTAGCCATCAAAATGGATTCGGTTCCACCGGATGTCATCGTTCCGCAGACATTCGGGTCGCCACCCCCTAAGAGGTCAGCCGCCATCGAAACCACTTCCGCTTCATATTTTTTCAAGCTCGGAAACGCCGAAGGGTTCAAACCATTCTGATGAAAGTAAATCGAGTAAGCCCTTTTCAGGAACTCTGTGTGCTCATCGCTCTCGTGATAAACGAGGCTCCAAGTTTTTCCATCGTGCCAGCGAGTATCGAGATCATGGTAGGTCTGTAGCGCCTTGAGAAGTTGGTCGCGCGGCGCGCCTTTTTTCGGTAATTTCACAGAGTTCATACTCTCCAGACTACCCGAGTTTTGGCTCCACCCGCAAGTCCGGAGCGGTGACAGAAAACTGGGAAAAATGACACAAAAGGGTCAAAAAGCAGCCGGAATTCACGACATGCCAGATAGCGTGACCTGACCACAAGTGCGATTGGGGGTCGCACCAAATCCGTGAATGATCCAATGTCCAAAATGCATAGCTAATCCCAAGCAGCACGAGCGATGCGACGTAGGCGCGATAATGGACGACCTGCTTCAATCGCTTCGCTCGAACATAGAGTAACGCTTCAAACCAAGTCGCCACTCCGATGACACCGGTAAAGATTAGAAGGCGATCCTCGCCCCTCAAGAAAAATAGGAATGAGCCGGAACCCAAGAGTAAAATGGGATAAACGAGTGGCTTACGCTCAGTTTTTAACCATCCCAAACGGATGAGATTCGTGCAGAGAAGTTCAACACCGAGAAAAAGCATCGCCCCCAGATCAATCGTCTCTAGAATCCAAATATGAGTCGCATGATAGGCGAACGAAGCGATACCGACGATCCACGCATAGAAAGCATACCGCTTTGAACCCTCGAGGTGCCGAAATCGAGTGAATAGGATTAGACCCACCAGCAGGTAAGCGAGGTTCGACCAAGTCTCAGCCGGACTTACAATCCAAGAACAAAGCTTTTCTTCGCAGAACTCGAGCTCACCGGGGCGGAATTGAGACCAAAAGCAGCCAGCATCCATACATCCGTTATGCCTACCCCTGACCACTGAAAGCCATCAGAAAATCTTCGCGAAAGGCGTGGAATTTCAAACCTCATTCCCATTAAGATGAAGTCCAAATGGATTCACTCTCTCCCATCATGTTGATCGTTTTCATTTCGAACGCAGTCGAGTCAATCGCGGGTTTTGGCTCGACGATCCTGGCCCTCATTTTAGGAGCGCAGTTTTTTCCGATCGAGGATTTGATACCCATTCTCGTTCCGCTCAACGTTCTTCTCTCTGCATACATCGTCTTGAGGTACCGAAACGATATTCACTGGAAGCTTCTCCAAACACGGATTTTACCCTTTACGCTGATCGGCATGCCGATCGGTATCGCGATCTTTCGACTCGCGCCAGGTCCGTCCCTAAAACTCGCCTTTGGCGTCATCGTCGTTACCTTGGGAGTATTCGAACTCATTCGGGGTCTGAAATCAGAAAATACACCGCTCAAGCCCTTGGGACTTTGGGGGTCGGCAGGCTTTCTGATTGCGGGCGGCGTAATGCAGGGTCTTTACGCAAGCGGGGGCCCCTTTGTCGTGTATTTTTTTTCGCGCGCCGTACAAGGAAAGGGCGCTTTTCGCACAACGCTGTCTTTCCTTTGGCTCGTCTTAAACATCATTCTGACCACCAGCCTGATTTTAAGCTCAAAAATTAACGCCTATACCATCCAATTCACGCTCTACCTCCTCCCCTTTGTTCTCGCCGGAATTTTCGTAGGAACCCGTGTGCACGACTGGGTGTCAGAGCGTCAGTTTAAGCTCGGTGTTTATGCGTTACTGAGTGTTGCGGGTTTATCGCTGATTTATCGCTCCCTCACGGGTAATTAACGCCTTTCCGAAATAGGCTTCCTGGTGCACAATAGAATTCGCCTTTCAGCGCAAATCGGTCACCGACTTATGAAAAAAACTCACTCATTCACCACTTCTACGATCACTGCTACAGTCAGTTTGACTGCACTGATTCTCCTAGCATCATGCGCCAGCACGAAAAAACTCTACCCAACTGCGGAAGAACCTTTTGAGAAAGACCACTTTCAGTGGGAGCAAACAGTCGTTCCAGGTGTGTGTAAATTTCGAGGACGAGACGCCGAAATCCAAGGCGTCACGAAGACTCAAACCTGGATCCGAATTGAAATCGAAAATAATGGAAATGCTCCGCTCTCCATCGATCCAGCTAAGCTCATTCTACGCTCCACGCTTTTAAAAGATCCCCTTCAGCCCATCGCAGCTGAAAAGCTTGCGGCATCCGTCAAATCAAGAGTTGAGGGTACGGAAAAGATGCTCAACGAGACGACCTGGGAAGGCGTGAAAGAGATCGATGAGGCCCTGGGAAAAGACAAAGATTCTGCAGAAGTTCGAGAAGCAGCCGCTTCCCACGATAAACGCGTTCGGGAGCGCGTCTCAGCCTCCGACGAAAAAACTCGATTAGAAAACCTCGTGCCCGTCATCGAAACGCAGCTACTGAAAACGACTTCGGTAGAACCTGGCGGAGTCGCATCGGGCATCGTCGTTTACGACACGGATTTTGAGCGTAAAGGAACCGCAAGCCTCGACTCTACTTCCGACCCCTGCAAGGGCACGCTTAACTTCAGCGTGAAGCCTTAGGCGTTCGTTTCGCCAGGATCTTATTCATTTCAACAATCAGATTTTTAAATTTTCCGATTGAACGAGCGTCCTCTTCGCAGAGGAGCGAGTCCCCAATGGAGGTTTTAATCTTTCCAACCATTTTACATTTTTGATTCTTCTTAGGGTCACGCATTGAAAGATCGAAGATCTGACTCTGGACGGAAAATGCCGTATTTGCGGTCATTCGCGTTTCTGCACTCTTGGATTGATATTCAGCTTTCAATCCCCATAGATTCTTCTGCATCGAAAGCGAATACTTCGAGAAAAGTACCCCGGTTGGCGAATAGACCTCAATCACGGCGGAACTTGTGGAAGCAGGGTCCCGATCAGCTGCATGTGCTGAGGCCAACGTCCAAATGATCAAGGCCGAAATCATGAGGATGTAGATTCGAATACTCTTAAAATGGTTCGACTTTATTCTTTTCATTTCTCTAAGCCTCCAAAAGAAAATTCACAAACAGGTACTTTGTTTGACTCCAAGCTACAGCCGAGCGTCTTTCTGAGTTTCTTATTCCCACCCAAAATCGAATTGATTCGCAAAATCCAGTCCGGATGCGGATCATTCTGAAACGTCGAAAAATCGGACGCGCTCTCCTCCTCATAATTACAAAGGAGCTCCATATATTTTCCGAGTTCACGCCTACGATCCTCAACTGGCACCTTCAGAAGCTCATCAGCGAGGTATTCGGCGCGATAGACATCTGCGACCGTTTCATCGAGCTGATCTGCTCTGATCTGGCCTCTGGTTCCCTTCATTAAGCATTCAAGGGTCGATGAATAACATTGAGCGAATTCGGGCCGCGAGGCTCCCATTACTCCATCGATATCTAAGGCGTGACCAAATTCGTGAGCCAAACTTACTTCAACAATTTCTTCGTTTGAATCAATCCTTCTATAATTATCGCCAGACACAAAGGCATAAGGCTTACGTTTTCCGAACGACCCGCGATACCGGGCATTCGTATCCTTAAAGAATTCGGGATTGCCCGCTCCAAAAATGGTGTATGTCGCTGATGCGTACTCTCCCCACGCCGGATCTCTCAAAACCAAATTTCCGTAAATATCCTTTTCATATTCGGAATCCTTCGGACGCTCATAGGGTGAAGTTTCTATTTCCTTTAAATCCGCAATCGCATCTTCGATCGCTTTTTTTGGAGCGCACTTTAGGCCCTGAATCTTACTGACCATCCAATCTCGAACCTTAGCCCCAATTTTCTTAACCTTCGCTTGACGCTCCGGTGTGATCAACTTATCGAAAACCGATTCTATGAATGTCTTAGAACGGAAAAACCCGTAGTAGAGGTCATTTTCTAGCTTTTTTATTCCGAAGACTTGGGCGTCATTCCTGTATGCACAAACCGCATCTAAACCGCCAATGAGAAGGTTCGTCGAGGTCTCGAGATCTGTAATTCCATTCTTGGGATCAATTTTGAAATCACCAAATTTATCCTCCGGTTCAATCATCCACTTACGGACGAATGTCTGCGCCTTTTCCGCGTAGCCTGGATCATTCTCGTCGGGGAATGCAGCGACTTCCTGGCGCATATCGGAGTAGGCGGAGCATTTTTTTTGATCCTCATCCGAGAGGTAATGTTTGTCCTCAGGGTATTCTTTAAAATACCGATAGCAGAGCGAGCTCACGTAATTCTGGACAAATGCGCGGACATTCTTCGAATGTTGTTGAATTAGATCTTCTTTCAGTTTTTTTCGATATTCGATGGCTTCAGCGCGGATTTTCTGAATTTTTAAATTGTTCTTCGAGGCCTTGGCCATTCGGTCAGTGAAACTCGAAACTATTTTTGAACAGCTCGCGAGTTCCGGAAATAGTTTTTTATAAAGTTCTCGATTTGTACCGGCGGTGAAGAACGTCTTCCAATCCGCTTCGTGAGCGGGTGAACATTCGACTTTGAATTTTCCACCTAGCATCTTTGCCGCGTAATCGGCATAGTTACTCACGCCCGCTTCCTTGAGCCGCATTTCGTATCCAGGCTCAATGTATTCGGTTAAATAATCGATCCCACCTCTGAACTTTGAGCCCTCGAAGTTCGCACTCGCGTCCCGGTCGGATCGCGGAGCCTGAATCACGGAGTTTTTCAGCTGTTCCTGAATTTCATTCTTTTTTATTTTTTTACAGACGTTTGTCTTCAGATCATCACAGAATGCCGGCGAATCTTCGCGTGAAGAACGCACGGTGCAAGCAGAGCAGGCTGCATCCGCAGTCGTCGAACTGAGGTTCGAAAATAGAATTACGACCGCAACAATTTCACGGATCACTCGCCACACCTCCAAAGAAAATTATGACATAAGGTGCATCGGCGTTTCTGTAGGCAATTTCGCGTTAGTAGCCAGCGCGACGTCAAGATAATGGCGCTAGAACATAAAGATAATCAGCGAGTTACGTAAACTGGCGTTTCAAAATGAGAGGAGAGATTTTGCTTTTTGAATTTGAAGAGCTACTGCAGCGGAGCCTGTACCACCTTCGCTCGATCGCGCTTCCATCACAGCCACTGGTTTTACCTTCGCGATCACATCACTCTCGAACGCTGGATGAATGGCCTTCAACTCAGGCAGAGTCAGGTCCTCGATGCCTTTTTTGTTCTGAACACAATACTTTACCGTGTGGCCAGCCACTTCATGAGCTTGGCGGAATGGCATCCCCTTCGTCACGAGGTAATCAGCGATGTCGGTCGCGTTTGAAAAATCACCGTGAAGAGTCGCCGCCATTTTTTCAGTTCGGAACTGAGCAGTTGATAGCATCAAATGCATGAGTTTTACCGATGAAATCGTCGTATCGACGCCTTCAAACAGAAATGTTTTATCTTCCTGGAGGTCACGATTGTAAGCGAGCGGGAGCGACTTCAACATCGTGAGCGTCCCCATGAGCGCTCCATAAACTCGACCCACTTTACCCCGAATGAGTTCCGCGACATCCGGGTTTTTCTTTTGAGGCATGATCGATGATCCTGTGGTTACCGAGTCATCGAGCTTCACGAATCCAAATTCAGGTGCGCTCCAATAAATGAGTTCCTCTGAGGCGCGAGAAAGATGACTCATGATCGTCGAAGCTGCAGATAGGAACTCTACGCAGAAATCGCGATCCGAGACCGCGTCGAGCGAGTTCTCTGTAGGACCGGAAAAACCAAGCTCTTTTGCAGTTTGGTTTCGATCGAGCGGAAAACTTGTTCCCGCAAGTGCCGCCGATCCGAGCGGCATCTTATTCACGCGCTTCGAGAGATCTGTGAGGCGTTCACGATCACGCTGGTACATCCAGAAATAGGCCATTAAATGATGCGCAAGAGACACGGGCTGAGCGTGCTGGGTATGCGTGAGTCCGGGGAGTACAGTCTTTAGGTGCTTCTCGGAAGTCGCCACAATCCAAGTTTGAAGCTTCTTTAATTCAGCATCCAGAAGTTGAATCTGGGAACGAAGATAGAGGCGAGTATCCGTGACGACTTGGTCGTTTCGGGAACGGGCCGTATGGAGTTTGCCCGCGACCGCACCAATCTTAATGGTGAGATATTTTTCGATTTCGGAGTGAATATCCTCGGCTTTTGGGTCGAATTCGATTTTCCCAGCCTCGATATCGGCTGCTACCGCTTGAAGCCCCGAGATGATCTCATTCGACTCATCGACCGAGATGATGGACTGCTTACCAAGCATTCGCGCATGAGCGATTGAACCCTCGATGTCTACCTTCCAAAGACGTGCATCCACACCAATCGAAGCGGTGAAAATTTCCACCTCTCGATCCGTTTCTTTCTCAAATGCTCCGCCCCAGAGTTTAGACATGGAACTTGGTCCTCTATTAAAACACACACGTGTTCAGGAGGAACAGGCATCCTGCCTTTCCACTACTGTCGCCATCCTGGCTGTAGTGAGTCCTCTGAACACGTGTGTGTTTTAATAGAGGACCAAGTTCCAGATCGAAGCGCAGAGGCGCATCCGAAAAAGCGTGTTCGAAAAGCTGCTCTTACACTTTACCAACACGCCTTGATCGTTGTGGTGGGGCTAGTTTCGGGTATTGGATAAGTTCTTCGGACTGACTGCAGCCAGGGATGGCGAAAGCAGTCAAAAGGCAGGAAGCCTGTTCCGCAAAAACTTACCCAATACCCAAAACCAGCCCCACCCCTCCGATTAAAGTTTGTTCTTCAGGTGAAAGAACATGCGCTGTTGCATACCGAAATGTTTCACCATACCTGTCGATTCGCGTTGATCGAAGGTCGTCGTATCGAACGACGCGAGATCTTCGCTGTAAAGCGCCCAAGGAGACTCGCGGCCACAAACAGTCGCTGCACCTTTGTAGAGCTTCATCGTCACGGTTCCGCTCACGCGGCTCTGTGATTTTTCGATGAATGCTTCGAGATCTTCTTTGAACGGATCCCACCAGAGACCTTTATACGCAAGCTCGCTCCACTCCGCGCCAACGCGTTCTTTGAACTTGAGTTCGTCGCGCGTGAGAACCAATGCCTCGAGAGCTTGGTGAGCTTGAATCAGAACCATGGCGCCTGGGCACTCGTAGTTCTCGCGAACTTTGAGTCCCATCATGCGGTCTTCCATGATGTCGATACGGCCGATACCGTTGCTGCCTGCGATTTCGTTCATCTTGAGGATGAGTTGTGCAGGAGAGTAGGCTTTTCCGTTGATTGCGACTGGAACGCCGTTTTTGAAATCGAGTTTCAAATCGGTAACGGTGTCAGGCGCGTTTTTCGCGGATTTCGTCCATTGGAAAATCTCTTCCGGTGGAGCGTAATTGGGCTCTTCCAAGCGTCCACCTTCGATCGAACGACCCCAAAGGTTTTCGTCGATTGACCAAATTTTATCGAGGGACTGCTTAATCGGTACGCCTTTTTTCTGTGCGTAATCGATTTCCCATTTACGGGTCATGTTGTTTTCGCGAATCGGAGCGTGAATGGTCGCTTCCGGTTGAAGCGCACGGATTGCGAATTCGATACGGAACTGATCGTTCCCTTTACCGGTGCATCCGTGAGCATAAGCGCTTGCGCCGATTTTTTTCGCTACTTCAACTGCTTTTGCAGCGATGAGTGGACGCGCGATGGAGGTCGAAAGCGGATAACCTTCGTACATGGCGTTTGCTTGGATGGCTTTAAAACAAAAATCCTTCGCAAATTCTTCTTTCGCATCGACCGTGTAGTGTTCGGTGCCCATGATTTTTGCCTTCTCGGCCGCTTGGTCGATGTCTTCCTTAGGCTGTCCGACGTCCACGGTGACCGTCACGATTTTCTCGTAACCGAATTCTTCCTTCATGAACGGGATACAGATCGAGGTGTCGAGACCACCCGAATAAACCAGAACTACTTGTTTCATTTACGTTTTCTCCTGTTTTTGCGGCCGAACCGCAAACTATGCAATCTTGTACCCCTATTTATGCATAAAAATTCACGTAAGCAAGGATAAAAGGCTTGACCACGGGCATGATTATACATAATTATGCAAGTATATGAATAAATATGCGGTCGGCATTGTAGGCGCTCGGGGGTATTCAGGGCTCGATTTATCGAGGATCCTGCTCGCGCACTCGCATGCTGAATTGAAGGCTGTTTTCGCAACCGATGCGAACTCCAAGTTCGCACTCGCTGACTACCTTCCTGAACTCTCCGCAAAGAGCGTGAAAACACTCCCGATTACCGACTTGGAAAAGTCTGCCTCGGACTTCCATACGATTTTTTTGGCCACGCCTGCTGAAGCGTCGCTAGAACTTGCTCCAAAATTGATTAAAGCAGGCGTAAATGTGATCGATCTTTCAGGCGCATTTCGCCTCTCAAAGGACCTCTATCCAAAGTGGTATGGCTTTGAGCACACCGAAACTTCGCTACTTGCAGAAGCACACTACGGCCTCGTTCCGTTTGCTAAACCTTTCGTGAAAAGGAACGCGACCCTCGTCGCAAACCCTGGCTGCTATGTCACTTCTGTACTAATGGCGCTCATTCCTCTTTTCAAAGAGGGCGTGATTGAAGCATCGAGCGTTGTGATCGACGCTAAATCTGGAACGAGCGGCGCTGGTAAAAAAGCGGCTGAAAACCTCCTTTTCACCGAAGTGGAAGGCGAATGCCTCCCCTATAAAATCGGAAAGCATCAACATTTTCCGGAAATCACCCACTACGCGAACTTTCTGGGAGCTACAAAGACGAGCGGCTCGCTTTCGAACTTCGATCCGATGTTCTCAACCACTCTTCTTCCTGTTCGCCGCGGAATCATTTCTGGAATTTTCGCAAAACTAAAGCCCGGGAAGAAGACCTCGGATGTCGCCGCCGCTTACGCGAAGGCCTATGAAGGTTATCCTCTTGTTCGTTTCGGGGAATCGACCGACCCGCAAGCTCTTTCACTTAAGCGCGTGGTTGGTTCCGCTCGCACGCACATCCGCTACACGGTGGATGGCGAAAAACTTTATTTGAACTCACTGATCGACAATTTGATGAAAGGCGCTGCCTCTCAAGCTGTTGAGAATTTCAATTTGCTCGTGGGATTTTCTCCCGAGACATCACTCTTGAATTTAGAGGGGACGCTGTAATGACTACTGGACCGGGTATCGCTAGAACTGCACTTCCAAAAGGCTTCAAAGCAGGTGGAATTAATTCCGGCGTTCGTCGTTATCGTCCTGATTACGGCGTTCTTTTAAGTGAACCAGAAGCTGTGGGCGTTGGCGTTTTCACGAAAAATGAATGCAAAGCTGCACCCGTCACTTATTGCATGGGCCTACTCCCATCGAACCACATTCGCGCTATCGTAACGAACTCAGGCCAAGCAAACGCCGCCACGGGAACCCAAGGTCGCGACTACAATTGGAGAATGGCAGTCTCCATCGCTAAAGCGATCGGATGTCTCCCTCACCAGGTTCTAACCGCTTCTACGGGCGTAATTGGGAAACAACTCGAAATCGAAAAACTCGAAGAGTCTTCTCAACCTCTCGTTGAAAAAGCGACCGACTACGCGGAACAGTTCGCGCTCTCCATTTTGACGACCGACCTCGTACCGAAGACCGTGACGACGACCGTGACCTTATCCGGCGGCCCCATCACGATTACGGGAATCTGCAAGGGCTCAGGAATGATTCACCCGAACATGGCAACCATGTTGGGTTACCTCCTGACCGATGCGATCGTACCGGTACCGATTGCGAAGGAACTATTGAAGCAAGCGACTGACGTTTCCTTCAATATGATTTCCGTCGATGGCGACACTTCGACCAACGACTGCGTGTTTCTCCTCGCAAACGGCGCATCGGGCGTAGGTCTGAAAGACGACGCCGATTACATCGCTTTCCGTGAAGCGCTCTTCAATGTTTCGAAGCTGCTTGCTCAATCCATCGCTCGCGATGGCGAAGGCGCAACGAAACTCATCGAAGTTTCGCTCGTTGGCGCACCCGAAGAACAGATGGCTCGTAAAGCCGTGCGTGGAATCACGATTTCACCATTGATTAAGACTGCAATTCACGGTGAAGACCCGAACTGGGGTCGTATCCTCGCTCGCCTCGGCGCTGAAGGAGTTCCATCGGAGTGCCTGGACCGCATGACGCTTACGATTCAAGGAAAACGCCTGTTTGAAAACGGAGCTCCGGTTGCGTTTGAAAAGGCGGACGTTCGTGCGGCACTTCGCTCGGAGAACATCTTGATTCAGATCGACCTCAATTCCGGCCGCGAAAAAGCGACGGGCTGGGGCTGCGATTTGTCGAAGAAGTACGTCGAAATCAATACGGACTACAACTAAGCACTCGAATTAGGCATTTGAATTATGGGCAGCAGTCAATCCAACACTCATCCTCACATCACAAGCGTTATTGCGACGCTTGAGTATGTGAAAAAATTCGCAGGGACGACCGTTCTCATTAAATTGGGCGGAGCGGCTCTGCAGGATCCAGCCCTGGTCGCTTCACTCTGTGATGACCTCTCACTCATTCGTTCAGTCGGCGTAAACGTCGTCATCGTTCACGGTGGAGGCCCATCGATCAATAACGAGCTCACGCTCAGAGGAATCACCTGGGAGTTCATCGAAGGTCAACGCGTTACGACTCCTGAAATGATGGACGTCATCGAGATGACCCTCTGCGGATCGGTAAATCGCCGGATTGTTCGCACGCTCAATCAAGCAGGAGTTCGCGCGGTTGGGATCTCTGGAACCGATGCCGCTACCCTTCTTTGTAAGCGACAAAACGCAAAACTTCAGCAGGTGGGCGAAATCATCCAAGTGAATACGAACTACATCAATGCGATTCTGAACACCCAAGACCAGGGTATTGGATCCATTCCCGTTATCGCGCCAATCGGGATCGGCAAAAAAGGCGAAGCCTACAACATCAATGCCGACTGGGCTGCTTCACGGATCGCCCAGGCGATTGGCGTGAAGAAAGTCCTCTTCCTCACGGACCAAAACGGAATCTTAGGCGCCGATGGAAAACTTATCCAGGAACTCGATGCCGGTGAGCTTGAAAACCTGATCGACACCGGAGTCGTAAAGGGTGGAATGCTAGCGAAAGTGCGTACCGTAGTTCACGCACTCAGACACGGAGTCAGCGATGTTCACATCATCAATGCACGTCACCCTCATGGATTAATCGAAGAACTTTTTACCGATCGCGGCGTCGGAACCGTTTGCCGCTTGCGCTCACGCGCTACATCGATCACCTCAAAGGAGATCACCGCAAATGCTTAAGCTAAAGACTAAACACTTTTTGACCGGAACCGAATTGAATCGCGATGAGCTTCTTGGGGTCATC
>CAYOJT010000046.1:11654-12700 GCA_964404365.1 uncultured Bacteriovoracaceae bacterium | reverse complement strand
ATTCGTCGCACAGCTTTGGGTCGAGCCTGTCTTGCTCTCTGAAATCCGACAGATCGGAACTCAGATCGGATCGACGATCGCAGGCGAAATCGCAGTGCAGCGGCTGTTTTCTAAGACCAACAAGGATCACATCATTGAAACGCGGCTCCGCGAGATGATTTACCTCCAACCGAACGTGACCCGTTTGGATGTGTATGAGTGGGATCCATTTGCGGAAACGAATATTTTGATCGCATCAACCATTGAAGAAGAGGGAGTTCACCCTCAGGCCCCTCGCGTTTCAGAAGTTGAGTCACGACTTTTAAACGATCAGGTGGACGAAGATAACGGCTATGAATTCTTAGTACCCATTAAACAGCAGGTTGGAAAAACGCAGAAAATTGTTGGAACCGTTCGGCTGATTCTCTCTGTAAAGCTCATTGCGCGCGTCGTTCAATCGCTTTCGCGAGTGGCGCTGTTGGGTGGAATACTTGCGCTCGTCGCTCTTTTCATCATTCTGAACGTCGCTCTTCGCCGTACGATCGAGAATGATCGGAAACTCCGTGAGGCGGTGGATAGAAACTTAGAACTTTCCGAGCAGCTCCATGAGACTGAACGAAACCTCATGAACTTAGAGAAGCTCGCTGTGATGGGGCAGTTGACCGCAAGCTTTGCTCACGAAATTGGAACTCCCTTAAACGCCCTGGGTGGGCATTTAACTCTCCTAAAAGATGAAGCGGCAAGCTTACCTTCCTCTGCAAAAGATCGTATCGGCATTTTGGAGGGTCAGGTCACGAAGATCGCTGAAATTGTGCGTGGATTTCTTCAAAATACGGCAGCTCCCGATTCTCAAAAACAACTCATCGATCCAAATCGAGTCGTGGATAAAACGGTCGGGGTCATTCGTCCTCGCGCAGAAAGTTACCACATCGATATAGAAAAAGAGCTCGATCGCGACCTCGGACCGATTCGGATTGTGCCAGTAGATCTCGAACAGATTATTCTGAACCTGTTAAATAACTCTCTCGATAGCCTGCGAGCTAAAAACTTAAAAAGTAACCACAAGC
>CAYOJT010000046.1:0-11644 GCA_964404365.1 uncultured Bacteriovoracaceae bacterium | reverse complement strand
CGCACTCATTCGCCTGGAGACTGGAATCGAGCGCTCGCTGAAGGAAGAGCACTTGGTGATTCGCGTGAAAGACACGGGTGAGGGAATTTCTCAGAGTGATCTTGGAAAAGTTTTGAAACCCTTTTATACGACGAAAGCTCCGGGCGAGGGAACAGGCCTCGGGCTCACGATTTGTCAGGATTTAGCTAAAAAATATGGGGGTTGGATCGAAATCCAGTCGGACGTCGGAGAGTGGACTGAAGTACAAGTGAAACTCCCTTACCGTGGAGCGGAAAACACATGACCGAGATGATGAAAATACTAGTCGTTGATGACGACGAGGTTTCGAGAAACCTCCTCCACGAGGTGCTCAAGAAAGAGGGATTCGAGGTCACGCTTGCGAGGAGCGGAGAAGAAGCGGTTTCACTCTTGGATCGTACATCCTACCCACTCATCTTGAGTGACATTCGAATGCTCGAGGTTTCGGGTTTGGAACTTCTACGCGTAGTGAAACGGCTTTCGCCTCAGAGCGTGGTGACGCTCATGACGGGATTCGGAAGCATGGAGGGTGCTCTTGAAGCGATTCGCGAAGGTGCATTTGATTACATTTCTAAGCCTTTTAAGCTCGAGGACCTGAAATCCTTGCTCTTAAAGGCAAAGCGCCACTACCTCACTCATGCTCAGAAAAGCGCCGCAGGCGCTCCTCCGGTTGAAAAACTCCGCGCTCAGGGCTTGATCGGTAAATCTCCCCAGATCGTCGAAGTTTATAAAACCATCGCTCGCGCCGCTCTTTCGAGCGCAAACGTTCTCATTTCCGGTGAGACTGGTACGGGAAAGGCTCTCGTGGCTCGAATGATCCATGAGCATTCGGAACGAATGAAAGGCCCCCTAGTTTTCTGGAACCCCGAGGAGGGGCTCGAGGGGCTTGAAAAATCTCTTTTAGAAGCGCGTGGTGGAACCTTTGTTTTGGAGGAACTTGTGGGACTGAGTGGATCCCTTCAAGCGCGAATTTTAAAAATGATTGAAGCGGCCGAAAATGATCAGTCTCAAATTCGATTTATCGCGCTAACTCGCGCGAAACTTTCGGAGCTCTCAGAGAAAAACACGAGAACCGATTTAATTTCTCGCCTGAACGTGATTTCGATTCAAATTCCTCCCCTCCGAAATCGCATGGAAGATTTGGCGGAACTCTCCCAATACTTTTTAGCAAAACATTCGGACCGAAATAAAAAAGCAGTTTCCCACCTGAGTACCGATGCACTCGCCGCGCTCTCAAAGCACAGCTGGCCCGAGAACATCCGGGAGCTTGAGCGTGCAATCGAGCGCGCAGTCGTTTTGACTCGGGGTTCGGTGCTGGAGGCCGAGGACTTCGTCGGCTTAGAAGAGTCAAAAAGCCCTAAGGCTACGCAACCTGCTCTCAACTCACTCGAAACGATGGAGAGAGAGCATATCTTGAAGGTTCTTGAGGAAACCGATTACAACAAATCGCGCGCGAGCGAAGTTCTAGGAATCGATCGGGCAACCCTTTATCGCAAAGCGAAGTATTACCAAATCGAATTGAAGAAGAACCGAGAGTGAGATGGCGGATCGAAAGAAAGTCGCCACTTTAATTCGTCAGGCTACAGCACTCGATTTTCCTTATCCGTTTCGTCCGGAAACAAAGGGAAGAGACGCCGCCGTTCTCCTCCTTCTCTCCTGGTCTCAAAGTCCTTTAGACCTTGAAATATTAATCACCCGTCGAACCGAACACGTCGACACCCACAAGGGTCAATACGCTTTTCCCGGTGGTATGAAAGACTTGGAAGATTCCGATTTGGGCATAACTGCGCTACGAGAAACGGAAGAAGAGGTCGGAATTCCGCGCTCCCAAATTGAACTGATGGGCGAGTTACCAAAAATTTGGACGCCCAGTGGATTTTTAATTCATCCTTGGGTCGGATTGAGCAATGAGTCGAGCGCAGCGCTTGAAATCGTAAAAAGCGCCGATGAGATCGATTTTCATTTCTGGGTAAAGGTTAGCGAACTTACCCGAGCGGGAGTTTATACTCAGGAGTTTCGTGACTTTTTAGGTAAACGCGTACCGATGGATGTTTTTCAAGTCGGCGAGCACCGCATCTGGGGCGCAACCGCGGCAATTCTGAAAAATTTCATTGGGCGGCTTGATCAAGTCGGATTAAAGTAAGGCCAGATAAGGATACTACAGATGAAACGTAAATCTACTTCTTCGACGTCATGGGTTCTTGCGGCGACCATTGCTTTCATGAGTGCATCGACAGCCTCTGCTGCGAGTGCGGCAGCGAGCGCGGTAGCCCCAGCGCCTGCTGCAAAAGTGCAGGCAAATCCTCTCGCTCCGAAGGAGGACTATAAAAGTTTTAATCCAGATAACCGGTTCACCTTCGGATTCAGTGGAGGATTCGGTTTGGTCGACACTAGCGGAGGAGCTCAACTCGTCGGTCATATTGCGACGAAGCTTGTGGACGACGGCTTTGTTCCTGAGATCGTGAACCCTGTCTTCCTCGAACTCCAGTTTGGGCCGCTTTTTACCTCGGGCGTGACGGTTTGGACCTACAGCACTCATCTGCGTTGGGATTTTGTGAAAGATGAGAAGTGGACGCTCTTCGCGATCGGCGGTTTGGGTGGAAACTGGATGAGTAATAAATTGGGCGATCGTTTCGCGATCCATCCGCGTTTCGGCGTGGGCTTTTTCTATATGATGGAAAAACTCGACCTTCGCTTCGATTTCAGCCACGAGGCGATTTTAGCTGGAGTAAGCTTCCCGTTTTGATAGTTATTTAATTTCAATAGGTTAGCCCGCATCCGAATCGTCGCGATGCGGGCTTTTTTATTGTTAAAACGCTCGTTAAGGGTCAATGAACTGCCGATGAGCAGGGCATGGGAATCGGAACGAAACTTTGGGGAATCGCAGCTTTAACCTCGCTCTGCCTGGGTACTCTAGGCTGCTCGACTTTTGAGCGCTCCGAGCAGGTTCCTCGCTACATCCAAGGTCAGATTCCTGAAGCACTCCAGCTGAATGATACTACTTCGTTAGTATCTTTCCCTCGAACCGAAGTAGTCGAAACTCTCGAAGACCAAATTGGGCCAGGTGTGGGGAGATTTTTAGCCTCAGTACCTGAACGAGGAAAAATTGATTCGGTACCTGGAGAGCGGGATCACGATACGATGGAAGTACCATCCTACTTCGACCTCCTATCGACCGTTCAAGTTCACGCGAACTGATTATAAAACTTAACGATGAGCAGCTCAGGCTGTGCTCGATTAGAAATAAAAAAAGCCCGGTCTCTTTCGAGACCGGGCTTCTGAGCTTTCGTGCTCAGCTTTGTAATCCGAAGATTACCAGCTGTAGCGAACGGAAACTTGGGTGAACGTGCCTTTGTCGAATCCAACAGAGTTGGAGTCAACAGTTCCACCGGTTTCGCCGAATACGAAGTCCGTATCGACTTTGCCCATGTGGAAGGTACCACCGACGCGAGTCGTGGTATCTGCAGCAGCGTTGTTGTTCGGACCGATCAGCGTGTGGATGAATCCAGCACGGAGAGTGAGCCAGCTGGTCGCATCGGCTTCAACCGATACGTTCACAGGAAGGCCGCCGTCTTTACGTGCAGTAGCCGTGGTGTCGGACGATTCAGTTTTCGACTTGTAGTAGTACAAAGCGTACATCAAGCGAGCAGCATCGCCGAGTTTGGATTCACGACCGAGACCGACGAGCCAAGTGTTGTTCTTGGTGTTTCCGCCAGTTGGTTCCCATTTTTTGTTGGAGTACATCGCGTATGGAGTCCACTCGCCGTAGTGATAACGAAGACCTGCGTTGAAGCCTTTGTTTTTGTTCTCTGCAGCGCCGTTTTTACCAGTCACGTGGAATCCAACCCATGGGTCGAATCCGTTCATGCTGATACCAGCACGCATGTCCATGTCAGTCGATTTCTTGTCAGAAGCGGTGACGTTGTTGGATGCGTAGGTGATTCCGAGACCCCATTTTACGCCTTGGTCGCCACCGATTACGAAATCGATAGGACGGGTTGCGTAAGCAGAAGTTCCGAGAGCAGATCCAGCAGTCGAAGCAGTCGTCGAACCGAACGCATTAGCGCGGTTCATGTAAACTGCCCAGTTGAATCCGTGCATCGATGCTGCAGTTCCGACGAAGCCGCTACCAGTAGCGTCTTTTTCGAAAATGACATAATTTTTCATGTCATTGATGTACACAGGGTTGTAGAAAATGTTGTACGCGCTGTCGTAATAGAAAGAACCAGCGTTAATCGAGTTACCGCCAGTGCCCATTACTCCTTCACGAGCTTGAGATGCAAATGCATTCGAGCCCATGATCATCCCAGCAAGAACGAGTGCAGAGATAATATTTTTGTTCATTGAGTTCTCCTTCTCTTTACAGAGATCGAGTTGTTGTTGTCGTTACAGCATCCGTCCTTCGGACAGACAAAAGCAGGCCAATAAAACGGCCACTCGATGCTTGCATCTGCTTACACAGAGGCTCATATCAGTTGGCCTTCCTTGAACTTCAGAACAGCCTGAAAGAGCCCGAGTCCCACACTTTTCAAGTTGTGAGGTTCTACCTGCCTTCTCACCGAAGAACTGAGTTCGTGAGCGAGAGAAGTGCGTAGTGAACTTCACAGTTGAAGGCACAGAAAAAGGCCGTTCAAACTGTACTGCTTTTGTCAGAAGAGCGAATGCTTACTTATGAGCTTTCTCTAGCCGGTAATCACTGTCAACCTAGAAACATTACACTAGCGATTGGGGTGTGGGCTTTCAGCTATACTGCGTCAGTCATTTCGTGGAGTGAAACGCAACGTACGCTCCGCCGAGGAGCCCCGCCTGATTTTCCAATTTAGAAATTACAATTCTCGGCGACAGGTTCATGGCGGCGTTCCTTCTCGCGAGTAAAAAATCGAGCCTTTTTACAGTATTTTTCAGAAACAAATCTGATGCTGCGGCGAAACTGCCTGTTAAAACAACAACCTCTGGAGAATAAATCACCGCAAAATTGTGGAGCGCGATCGCCATCATCTCTGAGTATTCTTCGAAGAGAGCGAGCGCTTCTGGATCCCCATTGCGAGCGCGCTGCGCTACTTGCGGAGCATCAATTAACTCATTTTTTAGTACTTTCCTCGCTCGGTGAGCGAAGGTGCGCCCGGCTAGATAGGCTTCTGCGCAGCCAAAGTTTCCGCAGCCACACGGTGCTGTCTGATCGCCCGCTTTCAGAATGAGATGTCCGCCCTCGTTGTGCATGTTTCGGCCCGAGCGCACGAGTTCGCCATTGCAGATTACTCCGGTGCCAAGCCCTGTGCCGAGCGTGAGAATCATCGCGTTCTTTACCCCGCGAGCGTGACCCATCCAGGCTTCCGCAAGAATCGCTGCGGCGGCGTCGTTTTCGAGAATGACTTTTCGTTTCAGCCCTTTAGAGAGGATTTTCGCGAGAGGAACCTTACCCCAGGGCCCGTCTGGACTTTGAAAGTTCGTTGGATCTAAAAGGTTTCCATTTACCGTGTCGAGTGGTCCGGCGGATGCGACGCCGACGGAAGAAATCTTCGGGTACTTCGAGATCAATTCGCGTCCCAATCGGATCAGCTGATCAAGAGTCGCTTGTTTTCCCTGCTTGATCAGCGCGGGTTCGCGAGACCACGTCAAAATTTTGCCGTTTTGGTTGACGACTCCGACCGCGACTTTCGTCCCGCCCAAATCATAGGCGAGGACGAGCCGTTCTTTCGGCCTCGATTTTTTTGGGGACTTCGTTTTCTTCGTTCGGGCCTTAGTTTTAGGCATTTTTTTCCCTTTTTCTGTGTCGGCAGGCTTTCTTTCTTAACCTAGGCGATGGGGAGAGAGGAGAAAAAAAACCGCACTCCAATACCAAAAAAGTCAGGAAACATCGTGTAGACTATTTGTATGGATAGAAAAAAGGCCATTGGACGGCCGTCGGCGGCAAAGAGCTCTGGAGTGAACCCCTCTGCGTCGAGCAAAGGCTCGAATCGCGAGAAGAAATCCGCAGTTGAGGCGGGATCAATCGGGGTATTCGCGTTAGCCCTTTTTTTGATCATTGCGCTCTTCACTTACAATCCGAATGACCCGAGTTTTTTCACGACCAGCCACCAGGCCGTACGAAATGCGTGTGGTTGGGTAGGGGCGTACTTTGCGTCGCTCTTTTTTGAAGTTTTTGGTGTCGCGGCCTTTTTGATTCCTGCCGCGCTCTTTTTCATTTCCGCTGCCATCTTTAAGCGCGAAGGTCGCGCGAGAATCATCGGAACTCTTTCCGGGATGGTGATCGCAGTTCTTGCGCTCACCGTTTTTCTCTCGCTTCAGTGGAACTATGTCAGCTACCGCGGAACGACTCTCCTCACTGGGGGGGCTTTTGGAGTTTGGTTCGCTCAAATTCTTTCCCACCATCTAAATTCGACGGGTGCATCGCTCGTTTCTCTGATGGTCTTCTCGCTCGCGATTGCGCTCTCGACGCCGATCAGTGTTGCGAGCGCAGGTAGTAAGATTCTGGGTCTCGCTCGCGTTTTCCTTACTCGTATTGTTTGGAGAGCGGCGCGAATCGTTGCGACTTATTTTGCTTTCTTGATGGGTTTGATCGCGATGAAGGGTGCTCAGGCTTCCGCTCGTGGAATGGAAGCGCTTATTTCGGCGCTCGTGAAACGCGCGAAAGCTGTTCGGGAAGCGAATGAAGCGAAACGCGCCCTGAAAGGCGCTGAAGTCGCAGCTGCGGCTCGCGCCGGTAAACCGCTCATCGGTCCTGAGGGCGAAGAGTACTCGGACGAAGACGAGGAATTAGCGGCGGCCGGATCTGCCGGAATTCCAGCGGTTGAAGTAGCGCCAGTGCAGCTTGGAAAACCTGTGATTCCTGAAGCGGATAATGCACTTCCGGAATTAGAAAAGAAAAGTGCGATGGATGTCTTAGAGGATGGAGCGCTCGATGCTGTAGCGGGCACACCGATCTCTGTGAGTGAGCTACGGAAAGCTCAACTCGCATCGGCCGCGAACTCTGACGGAAAACTCGGCTCGATCCCGGCCATTCTTCCTCACGAGCATCATAAACAGGCGGATCTCGGACTCACTGCTTCGGATGAATCGAAGAAGCCACCCAAAAAGCGTTCCGTTCTGAAACGGGGCGGATGGAAGCTTCCTTTGACGGATTTTTTGGTGAAACCGCCGAAGATCGAAACGCAGGTGGATAAAGATCGTCTTTACCAAAACGCCGAAATCCTCACAAAAAAGTTTCTCGATTTCGAAATTGAAGGTGAAGTGACTGCAGTTCGCCCAGGTCCAGTGATTACGCTCTACGAATTCAAACCTGCAGCCGGCGTGAAGGTATCGCGGATTGCGTCTCTCGCAGATGATATTTCGATGGCCTTGTCTGCACAGTCGGTTCGTGTGATTGCGCCGCTGCCGGGTAAGAACGTTGTAGGGATCGAAATTCCATCGGATGTTCGCGAAAACGTATTCATGCGCGAATTCATCTCGCACTCGGACTTCACCTCGTCGAAATACCAAATCCCAGTCGCTATGGGAAAAGACATCGCCGGTAACGTTTTTATCTCCGACCTTGCCCGAATGCCTCACTTACTCTGCGCAGGTCAGACGGGTTCCGGTAAGTCGGTCTTTATGAACGGTTTGATCACTTCGCTCCTCTACCGGTTTACTCCAGAGGAACTTCGAATGATTTTGGTCGATCCGAAAATGATCGAATTTTCGAGCTATCACGATATTCCGCACCTTCTCTTACCTGTTGTGGACGATAGCACTCAGGCTGCATCAGCGTTGAAATGGGCTGTTCGCGAAATGGATCGCCGCTACCGTATTCTCTCGATGTTGGGCGTGAAGAATCTGGCTTCATTTAATGAGCATGTCGATCAAATCGGACTCGATGTTTTAGAAGACCGACTCAATAGCGCCGAAAATCAGGAAGAGGGCAGCGAGAAGGCGAGCGGTGGTGACTGGCTCGAAGCATTCGAGAAAGACGAAGACGGAAATGCTCGATACGGAAAATTACCTTACATCGTCATTGTGATCGACGAGTTAGCAGACCTGATGATGACGGCGAAAAAAGAGGTGGAGCTTTCCATCGCGCGAATCGCTCAGAAGGCCCGAGCCGCAGGTATTCACTTGGTGATCGCGACTCAACGTCCGTCGACGGATGTAGTGACCGGGATCATTAAAGCAAACCTCCCTTCGCGTGTTTCGTGCCAGCTCGCTTCAGGCGTCGACTCAAAAACGATTCTGGATCGTTTCGGCGCAGAAAAATTATTGGGTCGAGGAGATATGTTCTTCATTCCTCCGGGGACTTCAAATTTGCTCCGACTTCACGGCGCTTATCTTTCGGATGACGAAATCAATCAAATCACTTCGTTCTTACGTGAGCAGGGCAAGCCCGTTTATCGGAACGAGATCTTGGTCGATGAAGAGGCAGAAGCAGAAGGCGCTGAGGATGGGGATCTATCCGATCCTATTTTCGACCAAGCAGTGGAGCTCGCAAAGAAGAACGGCCAGGTCTCGGCGTCGTTCCTCCAGCGGCACCTGCGCGTGGGCTATAATAGAGCAGCCCGCCTCATCGAGACGATGGAGATGCGTGGAATTGTGTCGGCAGCCGATGGTGCCCGTCCACGCGATGTTTTGATTCGATAAATTATTCATTAATTTCAATTATTTACATCAAGGTTTGATTTTAGTGTGGTCAATCTCTGTCAACATAACCGACCAATTAAATCATCTTTTCTATATATCTGACTATTCTGATCTGGTATAACTCTGCCGAACCCCAAATTTGTGCCCGCTATGTTGTTTTCTGTCTTTTTAAGGAGAACCCGATGTTGAAGAAACCCCAAATCCTTGTGCTGACTGTAGCGGCACTTGCGAGCTTGAGTGCTGTCGCTGCTACGGATACCGAAGTGATGAAATCCCTCATCAAGTTACACGTCACCACTCCAAAAGAAGTAGTGGATGGAACGATCGCCTACGAGAGCAAGTTAGATGAAGTTTCATCTGCGCTCTATTCCGGAAAAACGGAAATTGATTGTGTGACGAACGCACTCGTAAAATTAAAAGCTTTAAAAACAGAAGTCGAAACCGATGCTCAAGTGAAAGACGAAGGTCTTTTCGGAGCAGTCGCAAACGTGACTGGCGGTACCGAAGTGATCAACAACTATGTTGCGGACACAAAGCGCCTCTATTCGAGCGTAAAATCGACACTTCTGGATTCGAAATTAGGAAAAAAGCGTTTCAGCATCGCCAGCGAAGAAATCCTCAAGGCAAAACAGCGTTTTGCTAAGGTTCGCATGGATATCAAAAAAGAAATGAAGAAGAACTGAGGCGATGAACATGAAAACGAATATCAATAAAGTTGTTTATTTAAGCGCCATTCTCTTGGTTGCTCTTTCCGGTTGTCGAAAAGATCCATCGCTTGCTACTTGCGGTGAGGGTGGATTTGGTCCCGACTATCAGTCCGGAGTCGACCAAGCTAAAACCGAAAACAAGGCAGAGTACGATCGCGGATTCGCGAACGGACAAGCGCTGTCTTATTCGGACGGTCTCGCAGTTGGAAAATCCATTGCGTACAATAACGGATACAATTCTGCTCAAGGCTACACCAAGGGATACAACGAACAGTATCCACTCGGTTACAATGCCGGATTTGCAAACGCATCCGCTTATCCGAACGGACAAAACGCCGGCGCGGCTGCTGGTCAGACCAACGGCACGAACGACGGGCGTGCTGACGGTGAAGACGATGGATACTACGACGGATTTTATCAAGGTTACGCGGATGGATACGATGATGGATACGACGACGGTTATTGGGCCGGCGGTATCTACGCGTACGACCACCCAGAAACCTGCCCCGGATATACTCCGGGTGGATTAGCGAACCGCGCGAACACTGCGGCTGCTAAGGAAAAGCCTGTGAATCCGACCTCCTGTTATAACAAAGGTTATTCGGACACGATTAACCTCCAGGCAAACTACAATACAGGTTATAGCGACGGAACTCTCCGTAACGTTCAGTACCAGCAGGGAATCACGGACGGAAAAGCAGACGTCGTTTCCTACAATAACGGTGTGGCCGCAGGATACGCAGCCGGACGAACCAAAGGTTATGACGACGGTTACGCGAAAGGTTACCAAGATAAATACAATCTCGGTTACAATAATACGTACACCCCGAACTATAACTACTACTACAACCTCGCGTACAACTCAGCGTACAATACCTACTGGTACTACGGTTACGATGATGGTTATTACGATGATAACCAAGGTTATGATGACGGTTACGACGACGGTTATGACGATGGCTTCGACGACCAATGCTATCTCATGGGTTATAGAACCCAGATTGGCGGTCGCGCAGCGGCTAAAGGTGCTGTCAACGGCATGATGTATAAGGCTTCGCCGAAGTACAACTCCGAGAAAACCGTCACCTTGACTCTGCCGCACGCTAGAACGAATCCTACGAACAAAGCTCGTACGATGTCGATCTACGCTCAAGCCGCTAAGTCTGCGACATATAACAAATCGGCCGTGACCTCGATCGCTATCGAAGGCAAGCCAGCTCGTGGAGCTCAAGCTTGTGTCAACGGTCAGTGTTCGACTCTCTCTCGCGCAACGATGGATCTCAAAACGGGATCTGGAGCGGGCATGAGCGTGATGTCGATCCGCACGACAAAAGGTAAAGAAGCCTTCAACCGAAACAAAGACATCTCGGTCGCTCGCGGCCGCAGCGTCACCATCAACGGCCAAGAGGTTATCCTCCGTACGTCGGTGGAAGAAGGTAAGAAGCTTGAGATCAAGGCTGGTAAAGTCTACAAGCCGATCCATAACTAACCTGGATTAGATCAGATCATTCAGAAGAGGGCTCGAAGCATTGCTTCGGGCCCTCTTTCATTTTTCACTCCAAAAGAGCCAAAAATGGCTAATTATTAAGGCTTGATGTGGAGGGGCGATTTCGGGAAAATGGACTTATGTGGAGTCGGGTTTTCATCTTGGGTTGCTTCTCAATTACGGCGTCAGTCGCTGACGACGTGACCAGTCCGCCTACGGTTTCTACTCCCGATCCTTCGACGCCAGCCTCTGTTTCTAAACCTCGGAAAAAAAAGAAAGCTCCGCGAATTGAGCAAAAAGAAAACGAAGGCACGCAAGCGAAAAACCGCTTCGAAGCCGACAGCATCCTCAAGAGCGAATACCACCTCAACGGTCAGCCGCTCGAAGTGGATCCAGATTAATACCGCATTCTCTCTCCCGACCTACGTTAAGAGTGCGATTTCGAAACTCGACGACGCCGGGTATGTCGCCTATTTGGTGGGCGGTTCGGTTCGTGATCACCTTCTGCGACAACCCATCAAAGACTTTGATCTCGTCACGGACGCAAAACCTGAGGTGCTCGCCGAACTTTTTCCCGAGGCAGTGGAAGTCGGTAAACAGTTTGGGGTTTTTAAGATTCCGCTCGAGCGTCTCGGAGTAGTTCCGGAATCCTCGTCCGGATTTTTAGAGATCGCGACCTTTCGCGAGGATCAGGAGTACGTCGATCACCGTCATCCAAAATCGGTGCGATTCGCTGGACCGGAAGAGGACGCTGCGAGACGCGATTTCACGATCAATGGACTGTTTTACGACCCTAAAACCCGAAGGGTTCTCGACTGTGTCG
>CAYOJT010000045.1:0-12923 GCA_964404365.1 uncultured Bacteriovoracaceae bacterium | reverse complement strand
TTGCGGTCCCAGGGTTTTCGGAAATGCTGGTTGGAAATCCGCCATCACTGATCGCAGTCGATGAAGCTCACTGTATCAGTCACTGGGGTCACGATTTTCGGCCCGACTACCGACTCGTAGGCGAGCGTTTGAGTGGCTTGAAAAATGTTCCGATCATCGCACTCACTGCGACGGCTACTCCGCTCGTCCAAAAAGACATTTGCGCACAATTAAAACTAAAAGATCCAAGTCTCTTCATTCACGGCTTTCGTAGAGATAATCTGGCGATTCAGCTCGTGGATACATTGCCCTCAAAAAGGGGCGAGAAAATCGCGGAAATCCTCTCAGATCTCGCGCGCTGCCCGGCGATCGTGTATGCGCCCACTCGTAAAAAAGCGGAAGAATTAGCGCAGGAATTGAACGAAAAGCTCAAAGCCTCGGCCTATCACGCAGGAATGACCGCCGATAAGCGAGAGTCGGTTCAAGCTTCCTTCTTAAGCGGAAAGATCGATGTAATTGTGGCGACTGTCGCTTTCGGAATGGGAATCGATAAAGCAAACGTGCGCACCGTCGTTCACGCCGCGCTTCCTGGGAGTATCGAAAGTTATTACCAAGAGATTGGCCGAGCCGGGCGTGACGGGCTCCCTTCCCAAGCGCTACTCTTTCATGGGTTCTCGGATCGAAAGACCCACGAGTTTTTTATGGATCGCGATCACCCCGAAGTTTCAATCTTAGAAACGATCTACGGTGCTGTGACCCCGGGTGCTTCAATCCAGATGGAGGATCTCCGCGCCTCACTCAAGGGCATCGATCCTGATGTATTCGAAAAAGCAGTCGAAAAGCTTTGGATGCATGGCGGTTTTAAAATTGATCCGTTCGAAAATGTTTCGCTAGGGGAAGCGAACTGGAAAAAGCCTTACTTAGAACAGCTCAAACACAAAACCTCCCAACTCGACGCGATTCAAGCCTATACCGAAGGTGGAGACTGCCGGATGAACGCGCTCGTCCGCCATTTCGGAGACGAAGCTTCGGCTCGAGATGCGTGCGGGATTTGTGATCGTTGTGCGCCCACAGGGGCACTCCGAACTTTTAATGAACTTGAGCGAACGGTCGCGGCACTTACGGTTGCTTCACTTGAGGGAAAATCGGGCCAAGCGATTGGACGTCTCTATGATGAGGCAGTTTCGGTTGACCCTCGGGTATCCCGATCGGGTTATGAACGAGTATTGTCGGCGCTTGCTCGCGCACGCATGGTCGATATCGAACATGCGGAGTTCGAAAAAGACGGGAAGAAAATCTCATTTCGAAAAGTTCATTTGCTGATGGGTGGAAAACACGCCAAGAGCGAGGATTTGGGAAAAATCGAAATCGACGGCGATCCCATGGGCGACGTGGTCGAGCGCTCTGCACGCGTGAAGAAGCGCATTCGTGATTTGTCTGCCCGGAAGTCGGCCGGAACTCACACGAGTGACCCGACTCGAACCTCTGAAATCCCTAAACTCTTTGAGGATCTCAGGCAGTGGAGACTTCAAGAGGCCCGAAAAAAAGGTGTTCCTGCCTTTCGAATTCTCAGCGATCGCGTTCTTCATGCGATCTGTGAGCAATTACCGCGCGACGAAGCAGGGCTGCTCTGTGTTCCGGGCTTGGGGCCGAAGCTCGTCGCAAAATATGGCGAAGATTTAATAAAAAAAATAGCAGCGGTGTGAACTAGGGATGAATCAGATACGTTCGTATCATGTTTTGACCTGCATTTACCGCTTTCGGGTCGATAATAAACGCGTGAGTAATTGCTTCGTTAGAAATCGAGGATTCGGTAAAACAAGCTTCTGGATGAAGCTCAGGCAGGGAGTGAGGCTGAAAATTTACTTCAGGAATTCGATTTGTATCGATTCGAAATACGGTTAAAAGCCACTTCTTATCCCGATTTTTCGGATATTCTCTAATGAGTGCCACCCGCTCAATCGCATAGAGGAGTGCTTCTCGCGCACTTTCGGTAAACCAGATTTCGCCGTACGAATCTTCAGCCTTCATTCCGGTAAATTCGATTTTCGTGAGACTATAGGGATCCAAAACGACTCCGCGAAAAAGAACGCCGTCTCTAGACTTTAAGAGAGATTTATCAGGTCCGAACGCGGCAGAACGAGTCGCCGTGAATTCTTCAATAATCTGATATTTATATTTGTAGTTGAGATCGAGGTAGAGACCGTAGGTATCTTCGGAGTTTAATGCGAGCTCCTGTGCTTGGTCTGTCTTTAGCTGTGCATTGCAAAACTTTGGATCGCGTTCGACTGCGTAGGTCGATACCGAGCTCAACCAGAATAATCCAGCTAGTATCATGATCAGATTGGGTTGAGTCCACAATGCCGGCTTCATCCATGACTTATCGACTAAAATGAAGTCAGTCTTTTGACGGAACTACTTGATACCAATCCATCTTTTAAGTGAGGTCACAAATTCAATGCGTTTTTCAAAGGGGAGGCCATGTCCCGCGCCTTGGATCTCGTGAAAATGAACGTTCGAAAGTCCGTGAAACGCAACCTTCTCTTTATCGAATTCGATTTTCGAAAAAACGCGTGAAGTCGCGCCCCGAAGCACGTGGATAGGTTTTCCGGTATTTCGTGCGAACTCGAGAAGCCACTCGCGGGTGGGGTGATTTCGGGAAGCTTCGATCGTCTTTAAGAGAGCCTGATGGTCGAACGGGAAGCTGACCGTGCCGGTTTTCAGATTTGTAACTGACACGGCCATTAGGTATTGGCCGATCGAGACGTCAGGGCAGTGATTTTCCAGAAAAGTTCGAGCATCGGCGCGAGAGGGAAAGTCGGGGGGGAGGTCTCTTAAAAAAACAGAGAGGAGATCGCCGATTCCGCCACCCGCAACACCCGAAAATCCGAGATCGACGAGTACTAACCCATCGGTTCCATCAGGATTTAACTTCGCATATCCACAAGCGGTGCGTACGCCCATGGAGTGGCCGATCACCCAGGCAGGGGAGAAACCTAAGGGAATACAAGTATCTATGACATCCTGCGCAAAGGACGCCGGACTGAAATCCGCGGGTTCTGGAACCGGTCTGGAGCCGCCATGGCCCCGTTGATCGGGACAGAGAATGTCTGCATGATCCTCGAGACTTGCCGCGATCGGTCGCCACAAATTTCCAGTTCCACCCATGCCGTGCAGGAAGATTAATCGCGGTCGCGCAGAGTTTGGATTTTCAAAGTCGCGCGGATAAATGTGTGTGTGGAGTTTCATGTTGACCTAAGACTTTCCAAGAATTATCAACTGCGGCATCGAAAACATTTAGTTGTTAGAAGCCGTAGTTGAAGCAGTACATATGCAGTCTAAATCTCTACAAAACGATACGGAAACGAAATCGAACTCAAACGCGATGAAAGCGATCGAGTACGCGAGAGTTCTTTTCGAAAAGTGCGAACTCGCACTCTCTAAACGAGCCGCTCTCGAGGCGCTCGAATTTGCGAAAATCGAAGGTTCTACTCAGGCTCGGATCGAAGCGATCTCGATGCTCGTTCGCTTGGGCGCGGAAGCTTCTGATCGAAATGAGATTTCTAAATGGGGAGCTGAGCTCGACGCAGCCCTTGCAGATGCACCCGAGAGCATGCTTTCGCTCGCTTGGTATGTGAAGAGCGTGGTTGCTAGCTATAGCGGTGATAATCGTCTGGTTCAAAGCTTCGCTGTGCGCTCCATTCGTGCACTGTCCAAGAAGATGAAAAATAATCCGACCAACGAAGAAATTCAGGAATGGATTAAGGTCTGGATTCAGCTTGCCCATAACTTTTTTGAGGTAGGGAAACTTCGTCGTGCCATGGCCGTTGCTCGAATTCTGCTCCAACGTTACGAACCGCTCGCGCTTCGTGGCACGATGGGTATCGTCTACATGATGGAAGGTATTCTCGCGGAAAACGCAGGCGAAACTGCGATGGCCCGGAAGTGGTATCAGAAAGCACACGTCGCTTATCTTGAAGATCGTAACTGGTTCGCTCATCTTTACGTCCTGTACGGATACGCTCGATTAGAGCGCAAGAACAGAAACTTCACTCAGGCCTACTGGTACCTCGACCTCATGGAGAAGGCAGCTCGAGGTCACGAATTCGGAAATCTTTTATCGGTCATCGCGGGTGAGCGAAAGCAACTCGAAGACGATGCGATTGATCTTCTGATTGATTCAAGAAAATGTCAGATTCATACGCGCGAAGCGAAAGGTGTTTCTCTCGGAAAACAATATGTTCTCTTGGGAATTTTAGAAGCACTCACCGATGCGCATTCAAAAACAGCGAACGACGCGGACCGCGGACTTTCCAAGTCAGACATCATCGAAAGAGTCTGGAAGGAAAAGTACCGTCCCGAAGTTCACGACAATAAACTGTACTACAACATCAATCGACTCAGGAAATTGATTGAACCGGATATGAAGCATCCGAAATACCTCATGAATTGGCGCGAGGGATATCGGTTGGCTCCGGGTTTAAAAGTACAGTTCGTTGGTGGAACTATTTCCAAAAAGGGGAAACTCGTATGAAGGCACGGAAAATGGGGAATGGAATCTTTTTTGCAATCTTTGCAGTGGTGATGGCTTTAGGGTCACATCAGGCAAACGCTTACGATCCAGCAGAGGATTTGTTGAAGTCCTGCATGGCTGTCGCGAAGACGGACTGCTCGAAATGGGCGGCCGAAGGCGGTGGCGGCGGACTGCCCCGCGGGCTCACAAACGGAACGACTGTCGAACTCGCTCAAGGCGAGCGCTACGTCCTAACGGGTGTGATCGCGGTAGTGAAGAATAGCTCCACTCAACAGAATGAAGCTTACTTAAAAATCGATCTCGAAGAGCACCCTTGGCTTGCGAGCGCGAAACGTAGATCCACGCCTTATTATCGCATCAACGATGATGCGAATCGCTGGAAGAAATACAATCGCTCCAAGATTACTGGAATCTTCAGAGCGGAAGGCGCCATCTGGTCGATGGGACAAGAGCGCGGCTACGAAGTCTTTCTCACTCCGACCGAAGGTACGGTCATCGTGAACGGCGGAATTCGATAAGCTTTTTTTAGTTAAAATGAGAAAGGGCTGCTGGAATGCTTTTCCAGTAGCCCTTTCTCATTAAAGTGAAGAGCGAAGAACTACTCCATCCACTCCTTTGCGGTTCTCAAATCGCAGACGGCCCTTATCACCGCCCCCTCCGCTAGCTATTCTGCCGTATTGTACGACTGGCAGGGTTTTACGAGATTTGTAACCATTCTTCGAGCGATTGCGGAGCGTGAGTTTGGCCCCGTAAACCAGCCTCCAGCCCACTCTTGGGTTTGGGGAATCAGAACCTTTGGCTTTGCCGGATCCTGCATATCCACCAAGCTGAGCGCGACATAGTTTCGGTCACGTGCGTGAATGCGGGGGTAATAATAACGAACGCCCATTTGGAATCGCGATTTATTATTCCGCGGTGGGTTGATGAGAATATTCGTGTAGCCGAGTTCAGGTGAACTGAGATAGTTCGCGAGTCGCTCGGGTAAAGACGCGTTGAAATGGGTGAGATCGCCTTCAATTGCTCCTTCGGGAACATCTCGCTCGGAGACTTCGAGAGTGAGCGAACAATCGCTCGCAACAGCGCTCAGAGGAAGTAATGAAAGAAGGCAAAGGACTTTCGGAAGATGTGGAGGTGTCATGACTTTGTAAGCCTCGTTCAATACTCAGGACAATTTCGTTCTGGAAATTCTAAGTTTGTGCATTTCAATCGTTCGACTACGCGCGGTCTTTTGTTCTCGTCTGCGAACTCGTAAGAGCCCGTATAGTTCATACATCGAGCCCCCGTAATTCGATTCAGGGTGGATTTCGATGTGATCGAGAGCACGTAACGAGTTCCGTCCGTGAAATTCTGTGAAAACTGAGTGAGTTGGGGACCTTCCGTAAAGGTTTGTCCGAGATTTCCGACGGAGCCCGCTTCAGGATGGAGTTCGGCCTGCATTCCATAGAACGTCGAGAGCTTTCCAATTTGCTTATAAACTTCGATCGAAACTGTTGGGGTAGCGCCTGTTTTAGAGACGCATCGAAATTGAGGAATGACTGAAGGACCTGCGGAGGTTTCAAACTGGCCAGCTAATACCTGGGAGCTGATGCAGGCGAGGACCGGAAGGATCGACTTATAAAAACTCATTCTTTGGGCTCCTTTTTGTTCGAGCCCCAAGATAACGCGTGGTGTCGTTTTCGTCTTTCCCAAAAAGTTTACGTTTGGCGGAAGAAGTTAATTCGAATTGTACGTTTGATTGGAGTTAAACTTTGCGGAGATCGTCGCTGAAATAGCCGTGATCGAGAAGTGCTTTTCCAGTAACGGATTTTTCATTCTTCACAAGCTCCTCCGGAGTTCCAGCGGCAAGGAGTTTTCCACCATTTTTCCCGCCACCCGGACCGAAATCCAAAATGTAGTCGGCTTGAGCGATTACATCCAAATGATGTTCGATCATGATCACGCTGTGACGTGAGTCGATGAGGTCCTGAATGACTCCGATCAGTTTTTTCACATCATCGAGGTGGAGTCCGGTTGTGGGTTCATCAAAAACATAGAGCAAATGATCTTGTTGTCGATCATCGAGAGTGGCCGCAATCTTGAGTCGCTGACTTTCACCTCCGGATAGGGTCGTTCCGCTCTGGCCCAGTTGGAGGTAACCCAATCCTACTTCGCGCAGGATCCCAAGTTTCCGATGCAGTGTGGGGTTATCGCGGAAGAGTTCATACGCCTCGTCGATCGTCGTCATGAGAAGCTGATAAATGTCTTTTCCTTTGTACGACACATCAAGGACAGATTTCTTAAAGCGTTTTCCGTCGCATTCTTCACAGGGAAGTTTAAGCTCCGCCATGAAGTGCATGTCGAGCGTCACTTCGCCCTCGCCCTTACAAACAGGGCAGCGGCCTCCATCGACGTTGAAAGAGAAATGTTGAGGGGTGTAACCGCGGCGGAGGGAGAGAGTTTGGTTTGCGTAAATGCGCCTCACTTCGTCCCAGGCTTTCATGTAGGTCGCGGGATTGGAGCGAGACGATCGACCGATCGGGCTTTGATCCAGGAGAACGACACCACCCAGTTGGTCGGCTCCATAGAGGCGTTCAAATTTTCCAACCGGTTCCGTGGAATTGTAAAAGAGTCGAGCGAGCGCCTGATAAAGCGTCTTATGGACGAAGGTCGATTTTCCCGATCCTGATACGCCCGAAACCACAACGAATCGATCGAGTGGGATATCGGCATCGACCTCTTGAAGGTTATTTTCTCGGCATCCACGAATTTGAAGCCATCGTTTTCCTTCGCCACGAGGAGTCCGCACGCGTTCAATTTTCTTTTCACCACTCAGGTATTTTCCGGTCGTTGAGGCCGCGTTGTCTTTAATCGTTTCGGGTAGACCCTGAGCGACGAGGCCGCCGCCATTTCTACCCGCCTGAGGGCCGAGTTCTACGAGCCAGTCGGCGGCTTTCATCACTTCTAAGTCGTGTTCCACAACGACGACCGTGTTTCCTTGATCGCGAAGTCGTTTCAAAACACGGATCAAGCGCGCTGTATCGCTCGAGTGAAGTCCAATGGAGGGTTCATCCAGAATATAGAGAGTTCCACAAAGCCCGTTTCCAAGCTGAGTGGCGAGAGAAATTCGCTGAAATTCTCCACCCGAGAGCGATTTCGCAAGTCGCGAGAGGGTGAGATAACCGACGCCGACTTCGTCTAAGAACGCGAGCCGCTTTTCGACTTGAACGAGGATGTCTTGAGAAATTTTTGCTTCCCGCGGAGTGAGTTTTAAATTCTTGAGCCAGGCGCGGGCTTCAACAATAGGAAGCGCCACGGCTTCGGCGATGTTGAGCTTCCCAACTTTAACCGCGAGTCCTTCGGGGTTGATCCGCGAACCATTACAGGAAAGGCATATCGACTGATTCTGATAGCGTCGAATAAATACGCGCATGTGCAGCTTGTACTTGTAGCGTTCAAGCTCTTTGAAGCAGCCTCGAATTCCGGGAAAAGACTTATCTCCCTCGACGCCGTCCCAAATCATCTTTTTTTGTGAAGGGGTGAGATCGGCGTATCTCTTCGTGATCGCTATTCCGTGTCTTTCGCAGAATCGAAAGAGGTCCTTCTGCCATTCCGAAAAAGAGGGCTTGGAGTAGGGATCAATCGCGCCCGATCGGAGCGTTCGAGTAGGATCGGGTACGACGAGTCTCTCGTCGAGTTCTAAATTATAGCCGAACCCGCTACAAGCGGGGCAAGCGCCGACGGGACTATTGAAGGAGAATAGATTCGGTTCTGGAACTCGGTGCTCGCGTCCGCACTTTACGCACGCAAACCGACAATCGAAATCCTTCCATTCCTCTTTTTCGAGATCGAAGAAAGCAATTCTGTTTTTTCCGATCGCAAGCCCCTGATCAATCGAGTCCAAGATTCGGGAGCGTTCGCCTTCAATTGAATCTTTTGAAACCTTCAGTCGATCGACGACGACATAAATGTCTTTTCCCTGAATCTTCGAAGCGCTATCCATTTCATCGTTGAGGTCGATGAGTTCGCCGGAGCGTTTTTTCGAGCTACCCTGAGTTGGATCGACGGTGAAGACCCGAGAGAAACCTTGTTCTCGAATGACCTGAGCGAGGTTGACTGCTGAGAAAAGGTGAGTGGAGTTGTCGCTCGATTTTTTGGATTTTTTTGCGGGTGCCTTCTTAGAAGCTTTTGATTTTTTAGTTTTCTTCGAGGCCGCGCTCTCGAGTGGAGCCTCGGGTGTAGTGAGCGGCGCTAGAATAAGCGCCTTCCGAGCGGGTAGCCAATCGAGCGCAAAATCTAAAATACTTTGAGAATCGAGGCGCTTCACTTCGCTCCCACAGTTCATGCATTCCGTGCGACCCGCTTTCGCGAAAAGGACCTTCAGATAATCCACAATCTCGGTTTGAGTGCCTACGGTAGAGCGTGAGTTTACGACGTGGTTTTTTTGTTCGAGCGCGATCGCGGGTGGAATGTTTTCCACGCGATCGAGATCGGGTTTTGGCATTTTTTCGAGAAATTGGCGTGTGTAGGTGGAGAGCGATTCAACGTAACGACGTTGTCCTTCGGCGTAGAGCGTATCGAAGACGAGCGAACTCTTTCCCGAACCCGAAAGCCCAGTCACCACCGAAATTTTCTTCGAGGGAAACTCCACGTTCACGTTCTTGAGATTGTTTTGCCGAACCCCGGAGAGGCGGATCGGTCGCTTTTCTGGCGTCTTCATTTATGCGCGTGTCCTAGCCCGACAGTCTATGACGTTACGAGACGCGTTAGGAAGAGGCTAGGAGGGCAAAGATATTGCTCTTATGGACTCTAGTGGCGCGCGCGCCGAAAAAAAATGAGACCCGAACCTCAACCCCGAGGTTCGGGTCTCTAGGGCACGCTCCGTCACCCGCTCAGGTTCAGGTGACGGCCTTCACTATTGTGAAGACTGTGTAAAACCAAACCTTTGAAATTAAGCGGCTGTCGAGAAAACGAATGCGACCATTGCGGCTGCGAAGAGCGAGAGACGAATCATTGTTTGAATCGTGTCGCGTGGATCGTAAACCGCTGCATGACTTTGTGATTTCCCCATGAATCCCCCTGATTCCTGACAAACACCTATAGAGCAAGAAGTCGACCCAGACACAGATCTCGAAATTTCAGGGAAATTTCAGGCTCACGCGTTTAAGAAATCGACGAAGTGACGAAATTGGGAAGGCCCATTTTCGCGCACTCCCTACACGGGTGTCTAAAGCTTAGACAGTTTCGAGACATCGAGCATTCTGAAACATCATTGAATTCAGCGAGATAGCGCTGTCTTAACGGTCGAAAACCTGGCATGCGACCTGCTCTTGCGGGGCTGGGTCTTAGTGTTCGCAAATAGTGGAAGCAGTAGTTCGACCCAAAGCTGAGGTTGTTATATGCGTTTATGGTTTATCTGGGGAGTGTTGTCCGCCATCGTTGCAAGTTCGCTCGCATCTACGCCGAGCGGGTCGGTCGCGATTCAATCTGAAGTTTCTGAAATCCGCACGAAGCGAGTGCACGAGTTGAGTACGGATCAAGATATCCGCCGACTGAGCCAAGTTCAGGGTCGCTATCGCGAGAATCTGCCGCTTTCGAAGAAAAAGGATTCGATCCGAATCCAACAATCTTCACCCAGCCGCAAGAAGCCGGTGAAAGCGCCCGCCAAAAAGGCCCCAGCTCCCAAAAAATCCGTCAGTCAAAATACCCGAAAAATTTTACCTCAAGCTAAAGGCTTGAAAATCACGCGTTTAAAATAATTAAGAGGCACCATCATGTTCAGACTTCTCATGTTACTTGGAACGATTCTCGCCACAGGCTGGTTTGTCCCCGCTCACGCTGAAGGCAAGGATTGGGATATCTTCGCTAAAAAAATCTGCGACCTCTCGATGTATCGTGAGGCAAATCGCCCCGACTGCGTGAAAAAGATTTCTGCTCGCGCAGGTGCAGATCGAAATTACTTGAAAACGGTCCAGGACGCTTGTCTTTCGATGGATATCAATCCCGACACCTACGGTTATGGTGTTTTCATGAACCGAACTCTCGACTGTTACACGGAGGGTTTACGCATGCTTGATGTGGGCGGCTCTTACAGCACGTCACTCGTTGCATGTAATGACGGCGGCGACTACGGCTGGATTATTCGCTGTTATGACACTTTAATTTTCGATCAGATTAAACAACAAAAAGGTGATGATGCTACGACTCGGCTTGTCCCCGCCGTACGAGATGCGATCCAAGCGGAAGTGGAGCCGATCACGATCATCACGAGCAGTGATAAGGGCGCAACAAGTCCAATGACTTTCGCTGCGGTAGAGGCAAAGGTTCAATCGGTCCTCAACAGTTATTCAAAAGCGCACGACCCTCAGATGGGCGCGACTCGCTCGTGGAGCTGTGAAGTCTCTGAGAATGCGAGCGTTGAAGCTTGTACGGTCCATTTGGACCTTCCCTATAACTGGTGTTATTCGGGTCACTTCATCTTGAAGTTCAGTAAAGATCCGAAAACGGGCGAGGCAAACGTCACCCACTACGATTGGGATCCTGCAAACTAATTTTTCCTGATCTGCGTCGACGTGCTTTAGAGACGTTCGATAATCCGCTGAATCTGAAGGCGGTGAATGCTTTGGTGAGTGCCGATGAGCCAGAGCCACTGCTGAGCGTTCATCGGACCAAACCACGGATGCTTGTGTTTGAGTGGATGATTGAGGTCTCCGATTGAGGATTCAATTCTTCCCTGAATTTCCTTCATGAATGCTTCAAACTGAGCCACCACTGGCGCGGAGTCTTTTTCGCCGAGCGGTTTTACCCTCGCTGTGTCTGCGACGATTGCGTGAGGCCTGCCATTCGATAAGTCCGCGATTACCCCTGCAATTGAATTTCCCACAATCATGATGTGTTCGAGCGCCATATGAACAGACCAATAGCGTGAACTGTCCTCAAGTCCGCGTTGAGGTGGGACCAAAATTCTTCGTTCGAGCTCAGCGGCAGAACGTCCATGAATTGCTTTCAGAATTCGCGAGCCTTCTTTATGGAAAACCTCGAAGGAATTCTGTTTCGACATTTTCTTAGTCGCGAGTGGAAGAATAATGAATCGAAGCGCTTGTTTTGCGATCCATGGAATTCCGGCTCCTGGGGGTGCGAGTTTAGGTGTGATCGTATCTTTTTGTTGAGTGTGCATAAGCTTTATTCGTAGGCAAGCGGCTCAGAACGACCGCCGAGGGCTTTACATTCCGAATAAGACTCGGGAGAAACGTAAAGGCGCGTGATCGAGCGCTTCTCTTGGTAGCGTTCGAAAAGGTCCGTGCATTTCTCAAGTGGAATGTAGGAAGGCTCGGAAAAGAGATTATCGTAGCGGACGAAGATCGGGTCTCCGTCTTTTCGGAAGTATTTTGATAGTTCGCCTGTTGCGGTCGTCTCTAAGAAGTTTATCTTTTTTGAGTTCAGGTCCTTCTTAATTTTCGAAATGAGCTTTTCCTGATTCTCAAGCGCCGCTTTCCCGGCAGGGATACCGCTATGGAGTTCAACGAGCATTCGGTAGGGCTCTTTATCAGTGATTCGTCGTGCCCACTCATTTTTCGATTTCGCAAGCGCTGTATAAAGCTGTGCATCGTTTGCGGAACAGTATTTTTCGATATCAGATGGCAAAACGTATTCACCCGGAGCGGTTTCGAAAAACTTCTTCAACATCTTGTCGTAGATGACGCTCTTGTAGTGGAAGTAAACGGTCAAAAACATGTGGTAGCGCGAGATCAGAAAATCCTCGAACGAGTAGAGTGCTCGATGCTGGAGTGAAAGGTAACATTTCCCTTTTTGGATGTGCGAGGTGAGGTTTCCAAGTAGCCAGTCGTAGTCGAACTGACCGTAGTTCACACCTGCGTAATAGCTGTCGCGCTGAAGGTAATCCATTCGGTCCGCGTCGAGCTCGCTCGAAACGAGCTGCTGAAGGATGGGACGGAAATTCACTTTTGCGCCGTTAATCGTTTCAAAAAAGAAGTCTTCGCCCGCCGAGAGTTTCGGATCGATCAGAGCTGCCACATGGAGGGGCGTGAATCCGAATGCTTTACCCGCAGCCTCGATGCGCGGGGTGAGTTCGGAATCGAGGATCATTTTGAGGGTGTAATCTTCGTGGGTCGCTTGGCGCGTTTGATCGCATACGATCGACGTTGGGAGCTTCAATTCCTTCACAAGCGGCATCGCGAATTCTGTAGTGTGGGAAAAAGGTCCATGACCGATGTCATGAAGTAAGGCGCCCAATCGGACGAGTGCCCGAAAACGTTTGAAAGCGCCGGGCGCAACTTGATTCAAAAACAAACGGTCCGAAGCTGCCTGTGTAGGTCTACGCTCCGGACCGCCAAATATGGTTTCAAAGGCTTGGGTTGCAACTTTCATCGCGCCCAAACTGTGGACGTATCGATTATGAGTTGCGCTCGGGTAA
>CAYOJT010000044.1:0-13264 GCA_964404365.1 uncultured Bacteriovoracaceae bacterium | reverse complement strand
TGAGACTTTGCGAAAAGCGATTTCGTGGGCCAGAACTCACGAGGATTTGGTTACGCTTGGGGTGAAGCCTACCCGCCCCGAAACGGGCTATGGATATCTCCATGTGGGAGCCGATCTTGGCGAAAGTTGTAAGCGTGTTCAGGCGTTTGTTGAAAAGCCAAATGAATCGCGAGCTCGCGAATTTCTCAAAACCGGTCAATACCTCTGGAACGGTGGAATGTTCGTTTGGAAAGTTTCGACTATCTTAAAAGCGTTTGATCGACTCATGCCTGAAATGAAGAAAGCATGGGAAGTTTCCCAAGGCGACGTTAAAAAATGCTATCCCTTAATGCCTGCAACTTCGATTGACTTTGGAATCATGGAAAAGTCCGAAAATGTCGTAACCTTTTCCCTGGATTGTGGCTGGGATGATTTGGGGAGTTGGACATCACTCGAAAATGAAGCGAGTGGAATCGCTCGTAAAACGGAGGCGGGATTTGTGGCAAATGGTGACGTGATCTCAATGGATTCGAGTGGAAATATTGTGGACGCCGAAGGAAAAAAGGTTGCACTCCTTGGGGTGCAAGACTTGATCGTTGTGCATTCCGGCGACACAATCTTGGTCGCACATAAATCGCGCGCTCAGGACATCAAAAAAATCCAAGAATTGGCTACCCAAAAGAACTGATTAGCCGCCGCCCTTTGACTTTTCTTCATTCACGGCTTCGACAAGTTTGAGCACACGTTGGACTTTAGCGATCTTCTTAAAAGATTCGGTTTGTACAATCACCATCTGCTCGTCCGTCGAGAGAACCTGAAGCTGGCTTGCAAAACCAAGTTTCGTTAATTCCGCAACTTCGTCCATTCGAAAGGGTTCTTTTCCACCGTTTGCTTCCATTTCGAGTTTTCGAATGAGAGCGATATTCACTTGAGACATGCCACTGGTTGCATCTTTTGGAAAACGGTCCATGTGTTTGGCCATGAGGCCCATGATTAAATACCCACGAATGGTCATGTCATGGCGCTTTGCGGGCTCTAATAGGTTTTCGTCACAGACATACTGTATGAATGCGTCCACTCCAGCTGCATCACGCAGCGATAATTCCTGCGTCGATTCGGAAATGTTCACCATCCCTGCATTTTTCAGTACCTCGAGAAAGGTCGTAACTTTTGCAAGCGGAATCCCGATGACTTGAGTCGCGTAACGTTCGAGGGCGCTGGGTTTAATTCTCTTACCCTCAGGAGTGTCTTCAGTACTCTTTAGCCCTACCAGTTGAAGCGCGGTCGCTATCTTCAAACAGTCATGCGAAGAGAGGAAAACGAAATTTCTCTCACTGCCCCTCTCTCCATAGACGACTTCGGTCGATGCCTGCTCTAGGTTTTTCACTTTCGTTGTAGTGAGTCTGAGTTTTCCGACGATCGCTTTAATCAGAATTTTTACCCATTCTGGAATTTTCTCCATCGTGGAGGAGTAAAGTGCAGTCGAAATTTCTACCATTTCGGTATCGGTGAGAGCTTCCGCAGAAGCGGACCTCGGATTTCCGTCAAGAAATGCCATTTCGCCGACAACTCCACCTGCCCGGAGGGTGTCGATTTCAATTTGAGAGTCACCCTTTTTCTTAAAAACTCGGACCATACCCGTTCGAATCAGGTACATGGCGCCCGGGTTTTCGCCCTCACGAAAGAGGATGTCTCCCTTTTTTACTTTCTTAATCGCATTCTGTGGAACGGTGCTCATTTTCAGATTCTTTCTTTAGATAAGTTCCTACTTCGTTGTCATGACCCATGCTCCATCCCAATCAGCGGGAGGCGGGTTCTTCTTAAATTCTTCGCATCGCTCGATGTAAACGTCTGACATCCCATCGCGCTCATTATTGAGTCGGAGTAAGTCTCCTGATACCTGGAACGCGTGAATGGCATCATCCCACCGACGTTCGACGTAGGCTTTTCGACCCTCTTCAAATCTTCCAAGCCCGTCTTCGTTCATTGTTTCATGGAAAATTTGAATGAGTTCGACCGCATTTTTCTTCCCTTTTACTTTCACGCTATCGAGAACTCGGTGAGGGGGAAGAGCGGCGCCCGATGCCGTTATGGCATCGAAGGTGAACCGTGTCGTAAGGATGGGAGCGTGGTAATCTTTCGTCAGGCCTTCAATCCGTGAAGCCAAGTTCACGTGGTCACCGATACAGGTGTACTCGAAAATCCGCTCGGAACCCATGTTACCAACGCTCACGGCGCCGGTGTTGATGCCGATCCCGACGTTCACATCTACGCCGTACTTCTCTTTGAAATACAGCTTTTCTTGATGAAGTTTTCTTTGCATGGCGATAGCCGCCCGACAGGCGCCGGAGGCGTGATTGGGTTGATCGAGGGGAGCTCCCCAGAATGCCATGACCGCATCACCGATGTATTTGTCGAGCGTTCCGCCGGTTTCGAATACGATATCAGTCATTTTTCCAAGGTAGTCGTTCAGGAAATTCGAGAGCTGTTTTGCATCCATTTTCTCAGAGAACGAGGTGAAGCTTCGAATGTCCGAGAATAAAATACTGAGATCACGTTTCTCTCCTCCCACCGTCAGTTTGGTCGGATCTTTCATGATCGAGTCGATAATGGCTGGCGAAACGTATTTTGCGAATGCGCCGCGGATGAATTTCTTATTCTTCTCCTCTAAGACGTATTTTACAGCAAGAGTCGAAAAGAAAATGAATGTGAGCTCGATGAGAAGGAGGGATGTGTTCCAGTTTTGTTGATTCTCAAAGAGAACTTTTTGATCAACGAGGAAACCACCGCCCATAATGGTGATGAAAGCGAGGAGTGCGGGGATGGACTCCAAACGATCAACCGCGAACGCAAAAAGAAGCGCGCCCACTGTCATCAGCAGGTAGATCCAGAGCGACCCGGTCGTACCCAGGCTGTAGTTCAGCATGTCACCGCTCAGGATGTTGTCGAGAATGTTTGCGTGACCTTCCACTCCCGGTGTGTAGGAATCAAACGGGAATGCACGCATGTCATTCATCCCCATAGCAGAGGCCCCGACGAGTACGATCGCATCCTTCAAGAGCGCGGTTTTCGAGGCGTTCGCAACTCTCCGGTCTACCTCGATCTGAATTTCATCCTTCGGCTGCATCACCTCTTTTGCTTTGATGTACTGGAAGGTTCCGGACGGTCCACGAAAATTGATTTGCATCATGCCTAAGGCACTTACGGAGAGTTTTCTACCCGATTTTTCGAAACGAATTTCTTTGATCAGATTATTTTCGGTTGAAACGATCGCTCGGTCTTTGAGAACCGCTTGAGCAACGGCTAGCGGTAGCGAAGGATAAAAATTTCCATCAATTGTAGGAATGGTCAGCATTGAGCGGCGGATGTAGCCATCTCTGTCCGGTGAAACGAGCACAAATCCCTGACTGGTCGTGGCTGCGTTGTACATCGGAAGGTTAGAGATGATCCGAGGAGCAACGAGAACGGGTGTTTTTGCGAGATCGAAGTAATTGTTTCCATGTTGAGTGTGGAGAGAAAATTTTTCAAAACCCGCGGGGAACAGCTGCCTAAAGTCTGGGTCTTGGATCGGGCATTCATCAGGTGAAAGGTACTTCGGCTGGCAGGTGTGCTCGCTCGCCCAGCCTAGGGTGATGGTCTCAGAGTTGAAGGAAAGGATGTTTTCGAGGTTATAATCCGTTTCGAAGTCTTTGATTTTCTCCTCTAGGTTCTTCTCTTTGAGGAGCTGCGCGAGCGGCGCAGAGACGCGCGTGTCGGGTTCGGAGAAAAAGATATCGACGCCGATGTGTTTTGCGCCGGCATCGGCGATCGACTGAAGCAGGTTTGCGGTTACGTCTCGGTGCCAGGGCCAACGGCCGTATTCTTCGAGGGAGTCCGAGTCGATTTCAACGATTACAATCTTGTTCTGAGGCGCCTCTTTTCCGCGGATCTGGAATTTGGCGTTGGTGTGTGCACCCCAGAGGCTCAAGAGTGACGGATAGATTTTTTCCCGTATAAACGAGTTATTTAATTCACCGCGCAATCCATTTTCATAAACGCCAAAAGCGGCTGCGAAGAGGAGAATGATCGGGATTTGAAATATCCAAATTTTATTACTCACGGTTTTTACCCGTCCTTAAAAGGTGTAAGCTACTGGAAGAAGCATGCTGGACTACAAAATTAAAATACTGATCTTGGATGATACTCCGACGATGCGAATTATCGTTTCGGGTATGCTTGAAGATTTGGGCTTTCGCTCCGTGGTTCAGGCTGAAAATACTGTTCAGGCGAAGGCTGTGCTTTTCGCTGAGAAACCCGATCTCGTGCTTGCGGATTGGAATATGCCAGGACGTACGGGAATTGAATTCGTGCGCTACTTGCGTTCGGATGAAGCTTTTGAGCATCTTCCGCTCGTGATGATGACTGCGAACAATGACCCTGAACAGATTCATGAGGCGCTCATTGCAGGAGTGTCGAGTTATTTGGTTAAACCGTTCAGCGCGCTCGACCTGAAAGCACGAATCGAAGAGGCCCTTCGTTTTCATCAAACGAGCAGGCCTACCGACGGAAAATTGACGCTCTAATTCGCGAGAACGCAGAACCATACGTTCTCTTCGGCGGCCAAGCCGCTGAACTTCACGGTCTACCCCTATCTATGGAGAATCCTTACTTCGATTTTTTAGACTTCGGCTTACTGAGGAAGCCGTAAAGGATACAAGCCGTCATGATGGACCAAAAGATCCAAAATGCTGGCGCTTGGGGTGAATGAAAATCGACCCCGTCCAGGTGAAAACCTTCTAGAATGACTTTCAGCCCGATAACTAAAACGAGCAAATAGGCAGTCCTTTCGAGCTGGGGAAAACGTTCGAGGAGTCGAATGAAGGTAGAAGCGGCAAAACGCATCAGAATCATGCCAAGCACACCGCCCGTAAAAATGATCCAAAGTTTGGGCGTAAGGGCAACGGCCGCCAAGATCGAATCGACCGCGAAGGCGAGATCGGTTAACTCGATGACAATCACAGTCTTCCAGAAGGAAGAATAGACCTTCTCCTTCGCTCCTTCCTCTTTTTCGCCGAAAAAAAGATTTTGAATGGCGATGAACAGAAGATATCCGCCGCCCGCAAACTTAATCCACGTCCACTGAACGAGGTAGGTGACCAAGGCTAATGCGACAAACCGAAAGAAAAATGCACCGACGAGACCGTAGGTGAGGGCTTTCTTTTGCTGATGTTTGGGCAGAGGTCGCGCAAGAATCGCAAGCACGAGGGCATTGTCGACCGATAGGATTCCCTCAAGGAATACTAGGAGCAAGATCAAGAAGAGATCGTGCGAAGTGACGTCGAACATTTCCATCGTTCGCTCATCATAAAAGAAAGAAGGCCCCGCAGCAATGAGCTACGGGGCCGAATCATCCGAATTTTAAAAGGACTATTTGATCAAACCTTCGTTTTTAAGTGTACGAAGTACGGCCGGGCGTTCTGCCACTCGATTGAGGTAGCCAGGGATGTTCGAATACCGATCCAACTTAATGTTCGTGTATTTGCACCAGCCAATGACCGTAAATGCGTAGGCATCGGCGATGGTGAAGGTGTCACCGAAAAGATAAGTTTTTCCGTTGATCCAGTTATTGAAAATAGCCAAACGCTCGTGAAGCATGTTCGTGCAGTTTTCGACGAGCTCCTTCTGTTCCTTTTCACCACTCACGTAACGCTCAGGGGACCAGATTGGCGAAAATCCTTTGTGAAGTTCAGTCGCGATGAAATTCATGTACTGCTGAAGTTTTGTCCGTTCAAAAGTTCCAGCGCGAGGAGCAAGGTTTGCGGTCGGCTTTTGGTCGGCGATGTATTGCATGATCGCAACCCCTTCAGTGATTACCGTTCCATCTTGAAGAGTGAGGACAGGTACTGATCCCATTGGGTTCAGTTTAATGAAATCTGGAGTTTCAGTATCGCCTTTATCAAAGCTGACTTGTTGTGCGGTATAAGGGATTCCGAGTTCCTCAAGGACGATGTGAGGTGCAAGAGAGCACGCGCCAGACGAGTAATATAATTTCATAAACAACCTCCTATGTTGCTTTTAGGGTTTCGCATTTTTGCTTCCCAGTTGTGTGTTCAGCGATATTAGGGGTATGCTAAGGGCGAAGTCGAATCGAAAAGACTGCGTTAGGAAAAACCATGCACTCGAATCCTTTCCAATTTTTTGACGAATGTTTTGAAAAAGCAAAAGCCCTGCTGTTACCGCAATTTGATGCGATGGTCCTGATCACCGCGGATAAAAAATCAAAACCGTCGGGTAGAATGGTTCTCCTAAAAGGCGTTGTGCCGGAAGTCGGATTTCGCTTCTTTACAAATTTTGAAAGTCGTAAATCTACCGAACTGATCGAGAACCCTCAAGCTCAGCTGCTTTTTTATTGGCCACAGTTTGGTCGCCAAATTCGAGTGGAAGGAAATATTTCGAAAGTCCCAGATTCGATTTCGGATGAATACTGGTCGACTCGACCTCGCGATAGTCAGATTGGTGGAATCGCTTCTCAACAGAGTCGGTCCCTGAGTTCGATGGACGAACTTCGTGCGGCAATAAAACGAGTCGAGCAGCAATACGAAGGAAAAGAAATTCCACGGCCTAAAAATTGGGGTGGATTTGAATTACATGCCGATCGATTCGAGTTTTGGGAGGATGGTGCCTACCGTCTCCATGAACGAATCATCTTTGAGCGCGCCGGATCGGGATGGAAGACGTCTCGCCTCTATCCCTGAAACCAGTCTCTGAAGTGATTTTTTGGGAAGAGCGATTTTTTAGAGCTCTCGACCAATATTCCATCGAACCTTCGACCCATGATTTTTGAAAGACGCATCACGCCCGGCTGTGCTGTGCCCCCACGGAATGCGACCACCTTATTTTTCTCTAATTCTGCAAGGACAGTCGCATAGAGGCAGCGAGCGACATTTTTACCCTGAAGTTCTTGGGCGAGATTCACTCCGAAACTCACGCGATTTTTACCGTTCAGGTCCGGCGAAATCGGAGAGTAGTCGACGCCGCCTAAGATTTTCTTTCCTCTACGAACTACCCAAAGGCGATCCTGTTTTTGTTCTAGTGATTTATTGAGCTCTGTCCGTAAGCCGTTTAAAAAGCTCGGCTCGGCGACAAAAGTTCCAAACTGTGGGTTCTTCGTGAACTCACGTTTGATTACTCTGATGTACCCCTCAATATCGGCGTTCGTTTTTGCCGGTTCAATCGTGAGTCGGTGCGCAGCGAGAGGTTGAAGTAGTTTTTTTCCGTAATGAAAGCGAAGGCGCTTCAGCGCGAGAGAGACTTCTCCCTTCAGTGTTATACTGGTCGGGTAAATTCCTATTCGGCGGAGATTTGGGATGAGGGGCGACTGCCACGGGTCGATGGCGCCATCGGATCCCTGGCGTAAAATTTCTTTTTGTTCATTGAGTCGCGCCCCCACCCAATTGAGAGCGTTCCTATCCCCAGGTTGAGTGAATATGCAGAAACACCAGAAAGGGAGTTTGGGCTGATGTTCGGGCATCAAGCTTCCGGATTTAATGAGAATCGCCGCTTTTAGTTTTTTTCGTGAATCGCGAAGGAGATGGATTTGTCCTCCGGTCTTTAAGATAGAGGAAATGAATTTGTCTTTTGTGTATGAAATGAGTTTGGCTTTGCCTCCATTTTGAAGTTGCACGCGGTGATAGCGCGCAAGTGCCTTCATCCAAAACTCAGTGATTTCAGACGCCAGAAGTTCTTCAGATTGGCTTCGAGGGTGCGATTTCATGAGGTCGTTTCCCGATCCTCCATTGGATGAGAGAGGATAGCAAATCAGCGAAGACGAGTTTATAACCCATTGAAATAAAGGGCATAATTTGAATAAAGAGCCCCTCTATAAAGTTGACTTAAACAGTACAGTTATTTACATTGGTCCGCTGGAGTGTGTGATGCTGATGCTGATGCTGGGTCTGTTGTTACTCTACGTTCTGACCTTTCTTGGAATTGAGTTTTACTATTCCAAGGTCAAACACATTCCCATTTATGATCTCAAAGCTTCCCTTTCGAATCTCGCGCTCTCAGCTGGCCAGCAGGTCGTAAATACCCTCACACATTTTCCCATCCTCATTGTTTATTATTCGCTCTACAGCCGGTTTCATCTATTCGAATTGAATGATCGGAATGTCCTCCATTGGATCGTTGCGATCCTTCTCAGTGACCTTTGTTTTTACGTACTTCATCGTTCGTCCCATCGAGTGAATGTACTGGTCGCCATTCACGGTGTTCATCATCAGGCGAAAGACTTCAACCACATCTCTGCGACGCGGCAGAGTTGGTTCCTTCGACCCGTTATGTTCCTTTTCTATTTACCGTTGGCGCTTTTCGGAATTCCACCCGAGATGCTCTTTAGTGCATTGCTCTTGAACATGATGGTCCAATTTTGGTCGCATAACGGGGCGATTCGTAGAAACTTGGGTTGGATCGAGTATGTGTTCATCACTCCTCGTTCTCATCGCGTGCACCACGGTTCAAACGAGCCTTACCTCGATCGTAACTTCGGTGGTGCATTTAGTATCTGGGACAGAATCTTCGGAACTTTCCAAGAAGCGATCGATGATATCCCCATTCAAATCGGATGGGATTCGAGTGCTCGCTATATGGACCCGGTAGCTTCGCAGATTCAACCTTTTCGCGTAATTCTAGAAGTGGCGGGTAGGAGAAAATCGCTCTGGGAAAAGGTGAAGGTTTGGTTCGGTTCTCCTGAGGCGCTTTACAAAGAATACGAGGCTTCTCGCTCGAACGAAGATTCTCTTAGGAGCAGCGTCACAACTGTGAGCACTCAACGAGATGTCTGGATCTGGTTCAGCCTCGTGGTACTCACAGCAGTTGCATTCACAATGCTCTTTGGAATTTTAGGATGGGTGGATCGGCTAGCCGGATTTGGGATCTTTTTGATGACTGGAGTCTGCTTTGGCCGATCGATTAGTTCCGTTTGGATGACCGAGCGACGGGGTTTACATCGCCGACAGCTTTTGAAGGTAGGAAAACGCTCAGAATCCAAAGCACGCCGATCATCACTAGAATCTGCCACTCCTTCAACTCGAAGGATCGGGAAATCAGGGCGATCCCGCCAATCAAAGCGGGCACGTACGCCACTGTATTAATCGCGTGGATTCGGTAAAACTTACGACGATCCATTCCGAGAGCCGCTAAACTTAAAATCAGATAAGGGCGCCAAGGTACGGTGAAACGAATCGAGCGAATGATCTTAATCTGCGATCGTTTTAATTTCGAGCGCACAGCATGCACCCGTTCGGGTTTGAGTACGCGTGCGATGAGGGGGGATTCAAGCAGCTTTGGCCCCATTCGATGGGCGACTTCAACGATGAGCGACTCAGCTAAAAAGATAATAACTGTACAGATGATCGCTGCGGCTACGTAATTAAAAATTCCGTGAGCCACAAGCACGCCAATTCCCGCGAAAACGATGTCAGACGGTACCGGCGTGATCGCAAGTCCGGCTAAAAAGATCCCGAGAGCCAAGATTAAGTACCGACTCTCAGCAGGGTAAGAAAGAAAGAAGGTCTGAATCGTATTCATCGGCGTCGTGTCTTAGGCACGGGTTTTCGATCGTTTCTTTTGAGTCTTATTTTTAGTGGAGGCCTTCTTAAGTCCAGCAGGTATGACTGCTTTTTTAATCGGCTGAATTTTCGTGCCTACCATCATTTCAAAACCATTCTGTGGACCCGCACCTAAATGCTTCAGGAATTTCAGGTGGGATAAATAGAGCTTCGGAAGACTCAGCGAATAATACGGGATTCCAAATTCTTCCGCAGTCTCGCGGATGACTTTTGAAATCTTCGGATAGTGAATTGCGCTAATGTTTGGAAACATGTGATGCGCGATGTGGGCATTAAATCCGTTGTAGATCGCTCCCACGATTCGACTCTCAGGATGGTAGTCCACCGAGGTGTGAAGCGCATGTTCCATAAATGAGTACGGCAAATTCCCGTCCTCATCCGGCATCACGAATTTTGTTCCGTAGAAGATATGTGAGCTCGCGATGTTCATGGTGACGAGTTGAGATAAGATGACGTGATAGAGGAAAAATCCAAGCAGCAACTGTCCGATGGAATAAGGCAGGACAATGGCTGGAATGACAATCATGTAAGCGAGGTAGAGGGCTTTCAAGATATAGAATTCAATTTTCCGCGCTTGTGTATTCTCGAGGGTCGCGAAATTTCCATAGTTTGTTGCCGCGATTAATTTGAAATCTTTTACAAATACCCAAGAGAGCGTGAAAAGACTGTAAAGAATCGGCGCATAGATGAATTGAAAGCGATGGAATGGCTTCCACTCCACATGGGGAACGAAGCGAATGATCTTTGAAGCTTCAATGTCGGTGTCCATGCCTGGAATGTTTGTGAACCAGTGATGGGCGTCATTGTGACGAATTTGAAAAAGACGGTAGTTTGGGCCAAGTAAGCTAAATGAGAAGCGGAGCAGGCCCTGATCAAACTTCTGCCTTTCTGTTACAGCATGGTGACCGGCTTCATGCACGACCGAACAGACGATCATCAGAGTTAATACTGAAAGCGCAGAAATCCATCCCAAAGTCGCAAGGGGAGAGTGAACGTGCAGCGCAAGTTTAGACCAAACGAAAAAATGCGCAGCAAGGAGCGAAACGATTCTGACCCACATGGGGAAAGTCGCTTTCGATGAACCGCCGGATTCGTGAATAACTCGATTCACCCTTTCTTTGATCGCCTTTTGGAAGTCAGCATTCTTCTCGGTGTTGTAATGAACTTTGCGAATGAATTTTGCCATAAAATCTAGCCTTTATCGCGTGCGGTTATGTACCTCTTACAAAGCACGTCCCGGGCCGAAAACGTCTCGATCAAAGCGCGTATAGTCGCGTAGACACAGGGAAAAAATGAAGGAGTGTCTAAGATTTAGTCAGTTGGATATTAGTTATTTCGGAGGGCTTCGACGGGTTCAAGGTGGGACGCGCGAATGGCTGGGTAAACTCCTGCGGCGCAAACCGACAAAATGGTGAAGAAGATCGCCTTCAAAAATGAGGTGAGCTTGAAGACGGGGTAAATGATCCGATCGAGTTTTAGCGTTCCCATTGAGAGATCAGCACCTGTCAGCGGCGTAAGGTCCAAGCCCGTTTTTGCGTGATAAAGGATCGCGATCGACCCAAGAATCATGCCGATTAAACTTGCGAGTGTCGCCATCACAAAACATTCGACCAGAACTACGCTGATGACGGTACGAGCAGGTGCGCCCAAAGAAAGCATCATCCCAAATTCCTTCGTTCGCTCAAAAACTGTGACGAGGAAAGTATTCACAATTCCGAGATTAATCACGATGAAAAGCATGATGCTCACAATGAGGTATGAGGCATTATTAAATTTCACCATCGTATTCATACGCGGAAGGATATCTCGCCAGGTGGTGACGTGGATGCCCGGACTGTACGCACTTTTCAGGGAGTCCTGAATCGACTTCTCTATGTCGACGTCTTTGAAATTGAGCACGACCTCATGAACTGCGTCTTTCGGGAAGGCGGCGAGCTTTCTCGCACAATTGATCGGTGCATAAGCAACTGCTTTTTCTTGGTCGCGCGATCCCGAATCGTAAATGCCTTTTACAAAATAGAGATCGTTCCCGAGACTTCCGTCGAGTGCTTGTGAGAGGAGTACGATCTTACTCCCAACTGCTGCATCGAGAAGTTTTGCCATCGCTTTGCCTAAAAAAATCTGCTTTGAAGGACAGTCGAGAGAATCCTCTGGAGCCAGAAACTCTCCCTCGCGGGGAAATCGACTGACGAGCGTAAGATCTTTTTCAAGGAGAGGGTCCACCCCCATGAGTAGAATCGAGTAGGAGTTCTCGCTCGTCGAAATCAGCGAAGGAAGGTAAACACGCGGGCCGTAATTCACTTCACTGGGTAGCTTTGAGCGTAAGTCGTCCGGTATTTTCGGTAAAAAGTAAGAAACATTTCGGTCAGTCAGGTAATCGGGGTGGGAGAGCTGGATTTTACCAATCTGGGTGGATGCGACCTGCTCAATCGCACCGCGAGTGGCGCCTGCCATTAGGCATTGAAGCCAGAGGACGACTGCTAAGCCTAAGGCGATACTGATGATTGTAATCGCAGTTCTGCGCAAATTTCGAATCATATTGCGGAATGCGATTTTAAAAATCATTTTCATGGTGCACCCTAAGACTAGTATGATTCTCGAGTTTAATGCAGTGAAAAAAATCTATCCGGGTGAACCAGAGGTTGTCGCACTCGACTCGATTACATTTGGTGTAAAGCCACACTCCTTAACTGCGATCGTCGGACCATCGGGAAGCGGGAAGAGTACGCTTTTAAACCTGGCAAGCGGTCTCGATCGGCCGACTTCAGGTTCGATTCGGATCGGAAAACTACAAATTGAAAAACTCACGAAGGCCGAACTCTCTCGGTTTCGACTGAATCACTTAGGTTTTGTGTTTCAATCCTACAATTTATTTCCAGCGCTCACGGCGCTCGAGAATGTCGAATTCCCGATCACGCTCCGAGGCCAGTCCGAGTCTCAAGTCCGAGCGAAGGCAATGAAAGCACTCGAAGCGGTTGGATTATCCGACAAAGTGAATTCCTATCCCCTCAAGATGAGTGGTGGACAGCAGCAAAGGGTCGCGGTCGCGCGAGCGATCGCCGATCAACCCGAACTTGTTTTCGCAGATGAGCCCACAGCTAATTTAGACTCGAAAAATGCATTACAGCTCATCGATCTCTTTGTTGAGTTGAATCAGAAATTCGGAACCACGTTCGTCTTTTCTACGCACGATATGCGTCTTGTGGAGCGCGTTACTCACCGAATCGAGATCGGTGACGGAAAACTAAAGAGCGAAAGTTTTCATTAATTAACAGAAGTCTTTAGCGAACTGCTCGACTTCAGCCTCAGTTTTTCCTAGGGCTTTAGCGAGCTCCGTGTAAGGCGATGTCTTTTCCTTATTTCCAGTAAAGGGTGATAGCGCAAGGTCGATCACGGTCTTTATGGATAGGAGTCCGATCAACTTCCAACCTAATTCCTCTGCGAGTGCACGAAGCACGATGTAGGGAGTCTTCAGTCGATAGTAGAGAAGGGTAATCGGGTCAGCCTTCAGCGCGAAATTCATCTTAATCACAGCATCGGAAGGCGGAAAAAGGATCGTCCGCCATACTCCAAAAAAGCTCCCGAACTTCGATAGAAACCCATGTGCATTTAAGAAGAGAGTCATTTGGATTTCCACTTCTTGGATCCAATCGACCGAAAGAAATAGAAAGTCATCCATG
>CAYOJT010000043.1:12351-13544 GCA_964404365.1 uncultured Bacteriovoracaceae bacterium | reverse complement strand
CGGAGCGTTCGAACCAGAGGCGAGAAGGCGTCCAGAGTATTTTATTCTCACTCGCGTCCCATCGGAAGTGTGAAGGTCGCAAGTCGAGGAAGAGGGGTACGGGATGCTGAATCATCAGGAAATAGAGCCTGAGGATGCTTTCGCCCGAATGAACCCGTTCCGCCTCAGAAGCGCGCAAGAGGTATTCGTGGATTGGGATCCCGTCGCTTGAATCGCGTGTGGCCCTGACCCGATCCTTGAGGTGCCCGCGCGCAAGAGTCGCTTCGATAGCCTGAAATGCAGAATCGAAGCTAGAAGCATTCAGCGTCTGGGCCGCACTTTTTAAGGCGATAGAGAGCACTTTTTCTTTGTGAATTACTCGAAGACCAGCAGGTGAGACGAACGGCAGAAATTCTCGAAACGCTTGGGGCACAAGCTTTGAAGCCGCGTACTCACCGAAATTCATGGTCACTCCGAAATTTTCGAAGTGATTTGGATTTTACCGATATCAAACGCTTGCGCTTGAATCCGCTCGAGAATTTTTTCGTAGGTCACTCGGTCCATCGTTGGAGTGCGTGATAGGATCCAAAGATATTTTCGGTTGGGCGTCCCGACCACTGCGTACTCATAATTCGGACCCAGGTCGATGATCCAATAATCGCCAGCAGGGGCGAACCAGAAAAACTTCACTTTCAGTTTCGCTTGAGTTTTTTCATCAACGATTCGCGCTTTACCCTCAATGCTCTTTCGTTTTCCGTTGGGTTTCGTGCACTCGTTCAGTACGCCGACTTTACCGTCTGGTCGGAGCGTGTAGGTGGCGGTCGTGTCGATCGTGCAGTCACCTTGAAACCGCGTTGGGTAGAAAGCGATCTGGTGCCAGAGTCCGGCGTAACGTTCCAAGTTAACGTAATCGACGGTACGGACTTCGGGTTCGCTCGCTGTCGAAGCGCTCGCGCACGAGACGCTGAAGGGGGACATCATGAGACTCAAAAAGCTGATGAGGGTTGTTTTCATTTTTTTATACCTGCGGATTTTGGGATGTGGCTGTGAGGAATGGCTTTTGCGGCTAGAGGCGAGTCGAACGCGCAGCTGCCATCATCACAGGCCGGTTGGTTTCGAGGGAGATACGGGCGTACCCATACGAACGCTTCATATCCTAACCTCAGAAGTGAGTGAACGGGAGAAAGGCGCGCAAACTTTGCAGCGCGCTTTAA
>CAYOJT010000043.1:6232-12341 GCA_964404365.1 uncultured Bacteriovoracaceae bacterium | reverse complement strand
GAGATGACTCGCTCATCGGTCGTTAAAACGTGAAAATATTTCCGAACAGCGGCACGATCTAGTCCATAAGCTTCAGCCTTAAAACCTGGGGCGTCGATGTCGATCACTCCCAGCTTTCTCTGGTGGTCAAGCTTCAGGTATTTTTGTACTTCCCAGGCGCAGACCTTACATCCGCCGTCATAGAAGATCTTAAGTTGAGACTGCATTCCAAATCCGTTCTCTCTCTAACTCGCTCAGATTTTCCGTTCCAATTTGAAATTCCGTCACGGTGTCTGAGCCCTGTTTTTCAACACCTCTCATCATCATGCAGAGGTGACAAGCTTTTACGCGCACAACGATCGCTCGTGGATTGAGGAGAGTGTTCAAGCTCTGAGCCACTTCACGGGTGAGGCGTTCTTGGACCTGGAAGCGACGTGCGAAGACGTCGATCACCCGCGGAATTTTTGAGAGCCCAATGATCTTCTCGGCGGGGTAATACGCAACAGAAGCTTTCCCCCAAAACGGGAGGAGGTGGTGCTCACAAAGCGAGTAAAACTCCACGTCGCGGACGGAGATCAGTCCGTTTCCTTCCGCTTTGAATAGTCCTTCACCGACCACAGTTCTTGGGTCCTCGGTGTAACCGACGGTGAGTGCGGATATTGCCTTTTTAAAGCGTTCCGGCGTGCGAAGGAGTCCCTCTCGATTCAGGTCCTCTCCAGCGGAGCGCAGAATGAGCTCGCCCGCCTTTTCGGCGAGGTTTCGTCCGTCGGTGTGGGTCGGCGCCAGTTCGACCGTATCGTCGCTGTTTCGGTGCTGAGATTGGGGGTGGTGCCAGGGCATTCTAAGATGAGCTTCCATGTTCTCACTATCCAGCGTTGTCCATGTTTTGACAAATCATTATCATGGACAAAATATGGACATTTTAGGCCATCCCCTCTATTATAGGGGTTATGAACGAGCTCAATATGAAGGCGGTGCTCCGCCAAACCGGCCTCACCGCAGATAGCCTCCGAGCTTGGGAAAAGCGATACGGGGCAGTGAAACCTAGTCGTTCGGCATCTGGAAGGCGTGTGTATACGGATGCTGAGGTTCAGCGCCTGAGATACCTATCGGAACTTGTGCGGCTTGGGCATTCGATTGGAAAAGTGGCGGGACTTCCTGACCAGAAATTGATCTCACTTCTGAACCAATCGAAAACGGTGATCGCTTCACGGCACGACGTGGGACTCGGCCCAGAGAATCAGGAAAACCTGGAGCTGCTTTTTAAAGCAATGGACGCATTCGATCTCGCGGCCGTGCGATCTGCCCTCGCGCGAATTCGACATCTCGTCAGTCCGCGGGTGTTTGCGTTTGAGTTGATTCCTCAGGCCATGTTCTTAATTGGAAAAAGGATCGATGAAGGGAAATTCTCCATTTCGCAGGAGCACGCCCTTTCTGAAATCATGCATTCGCAGATGCGAAAGATTTATGACGATCTAGAGTCCTTAGATGGCTCCAGTTCGCCGGTCCAGTCGTTGATCTTTTCGACCCGAGAGGGTGATCCTCACGATTTTGGACTCATGATGGCCGCGATCGCCTGTCGATACCGCGGATTCAGAACACACTACATTGGAAAAAATCTACCCACAGACTCGCTTCTTGAGGCAGTGAAAAAAATTAAACCGATAGCTGTTGTTGTCGGCGTAGCAGCTCTCCCGCCTGAAGAAGAAAAAATCGCGCCGATGGATTTTCTCGCAGATCTGGATCGAAGGCTCGGTGCCGGTATCGAAATCTGGGCTGGAGGTTCGGCAAGCCCGAATATCCGGAAACCTTCCGATCGTCGTGATTTCTGGATTTTTGAGAGTATGGGAGATTTTGAGGCGAAGCTGAGTTTGAAGATGGGGAAATCCTCTCCAAGTAAGAAGAAGTAGGCTGAGTGCATGGAAGATGGTCGCCTTGCCCTATCCCGAAAAAGTTTCAGAGCATTAAAAGCAGCGCGATTAGCTGAGATTCAGGCGATCGCGATTTATCAAGCGGAACTCGTTTTCACGCATAGCTCAGAGCGACGTCGGCTCCTTCTCGAAATTTATGAGGAGGAGTGCGCGCATGATCGTGATTTGGAAGAGTTTGTGGTCATTGGCCCGTTCTCTACTTTTTTGAATCGTATTGCTGGATGGGTGTTCGGGAGTTTTCTTGGGATACTGCCGTGGAGAGTTTTGTGTCGAATTCAAGCTTGGGCGGAGGCTGAAGCGGCTCGAATTTACGAACGTGCATTCCATACCGTCCTCGAGGAGTGCGCGAAATCAGGTCGTTCTTGTGACGAGCGACTTGAGATGGCGCTCACTCAGGCGTTGAGTCAAGAACGGCGTCATTCGAAGCGGTTTCAATAGAGTGTTAGAATCTCGGATCAGTATTCAAAAGCGCCAAGATCAGGCGCAGCTCCATTAAAGGGTAGTCCAATATTCGTTCCCGCATTAATGAGGTCGGAGGTCGATTTCAAGTGGAGGAACTGGATATCGGGGAGCGAGCCATCGGCTTTTCTGGGTAACGCAAGTTGGGTTTGATCCAAGCTCACGAAGTCGGCACTCGACGCGATCGTTGGCCAGCCGCCATCGTTATAGCCCGAGCCCGCCGCGTTCGTGGTGGATTGGCTGTTTGAGCTAATTTCGACATCGGTGTTGTCGTTACCGAAGGAAACGTTGTTCTTAAATGTATGAACCAGGTTCAGATAGTGGAAGTTCAGACCACCGACGCGGTTACTATAGAATGTGTTGTTGTAAATTTCGGTCCGCATTTCGCCTTCGTTGATGTGCATCCCGTAATCGCGATTTCCGAAGGAGACGTTATTTCGGGCTATGCGGAGGACTGTATTTCGAGAGGCGCTGCCCGATAGAAACACAGAGCCCAGTTTAAAGCCGACGCCGTTTCCCGCTGTATTAAAAGTGTCTGGGACATAACCGTTGTACCAGGACCAGCTGTTTTCAATAATGACCATCCCTTGATTTTCGAAAGTGTCAAAACCATCGTCCGTATTCCACCAGGCGCGACAACCGCGAATCGTATTGGGTGAAGTCGAGAAGGTGTATGCGATCGAGAGGCCGTCGGCATTCCCGTAATTCGTGAGCGGGTCTTGGTTGTGATGGAAGTCGGAATTCAAAACCAGGTTTCCACTTGAATTTCCTTCGATGTAAAATCCGTGGCCGTTATGGTGCACGTCCAGATTTTCGAAAATATTATTACTTGAATCGTAAGCGAGAAATCCATCCTCAACCTGGCCGTCGAACTGTGTGAAGCCTTTGATCTCGATCCCTTTCCAGTGGAAGTAATTTCCGGAAAAGAAGATCCCGCCTCGATGCCATCCGTTAGGATCGCGCACGTAATTTGTGGTGCGGGTCAAGGTTGGCTTCTCGCCAGGGTATGCCCAGATTTTGATGAGGTTGTTTGCTGCTCCATTCTTTCCGGTCAGGTTCTGCTGGATCGGAAATGCGTACTCACCGCCGCGCAGAAACACGAGATCTCCAGCGACGAGAGTCTTTTTCCAAAGTCCAACGAGCGTCTTGAGAGGTGCGGAAATCGTTCCTGCATTGGAGTCATTACCCGTCGGCGAAAGATAGTATCGCGCAGTCGGTGTACCTGATGGTGTCGGAGCAGGTGTAGAGGTGGGTGCCGGCGTCGAAGCGACGGGAGTAGGCGTTGGTGTGGCTGGTCTCGGACTCGAGGTCGGAACGGGTGTCGCCGTTGGAGAAGGGGCACGAGGCGTAGCGGTCGGTACCGGCGTAGCTGTGGGTGCTGGTGCACGGGGGGTGGTGGTAGGCGTAGGCCGCGGGGAGCTCATTGGGGCACCGCTTGCCTGCGGACTCGGGCTCGCAGCATCTTCAGCGGGGAGTTGTACGCAACTCGAAAACGCGAAAGCCGAAAAAAGAGTGAGTGCCATTAGAATTCTATTTAGCCCTGTAGTGGTGTGCATCTCCCTTATTCTCTCAAAGGCGGAGCGCACTCGATAGATGTGTCAGTCGAGACACTGCGTATTACGGAGGTGAAATATACTCTTGTTGATGCGTCTAAATCGAATTTGTATTAGCGCGAGCTCGTGCCTCTATTCAGCAGAAAAAAGGGTATTTTTTAGCAAAAAGAGTTAAGCATTCTTCGCAAATCGTTCGGTGCGCAACTCTGCGATTCTTTCACGTAGGGCATTTCGGATGAGTTCGATCGAGTTTTTCTGTCGCTCAAGCTCGACGAGCAGGATGAGGTACTCGGTCTCCGATGAATCAAGACCCATAGTTTCAGACATGCGTGCAGCAAGTTCTAGTGAAGGCAGAGTCCGTCCCTTTAGGATGTTGCTGAGTGGTGCAGCGGATGAAAGGCCGAGCCGTTTTGCCCAGCTACCCAGGGACCAAGTGTTTCGATTCTTCGTGGAGCTATCTTTCTCAGACTGTTTTTTTTCTAAAAAGGTGAGCAGAAGTTTTGTGTGTGTCGTGTATTGAAAAGGGGACCAATCCTTAGGTTTAGTCATAAAAACCTTGGGTGCCGAATTTAGGAAAGTAGGCGTTAGTGTTTCCGTAAGGACTCCTGCTTTGGGCCCATTCTCCTTCGAAAAGATCCTCGACAGTAGCGACACCGCAATGTTTAAGAGAAAATCTATTCCGCATGGAAAAGAGCAGACGTTGGAGGGCTGCGACAGGCGTTTTATTTGCTGAGGCGGATGCCCATCGCCTGGCGGATCTCACCTTCTGGGGTCGGTTCGACTCGAGTCACGCAAAGACGCAGATCATTTGCAAATGCTGCGACCACGAGTGTGCGAGGATCGTCCATGTATTTCATTCCGTAGGTAGACTGGGCGCCCGTTTGTTCGTTCTCGAGCGTGAAACGGGAGGAGGTGACTAACGCTTCGATCTTTTTCACTTTCCCGCACTCCTCCTGGAGCTCGCTCGCATAGGTCGAGAGTGTACTGAGGGCTATGAATCCCAATAAGTAGAACTTTAATTTCATGCGATACCTCTGCGAGTTTGACTTATTGTCTTAATGGATGATTTCGGCGCTGTAGGTGCCATCGGTTTTCAAGCGAGTCGAAACCTTAACTTCGATGAGACGATTTCCTGTCGCATCGATGCCTTTGATTTTGTAATCGGCGCAGCCTCCGCATTCAGCGCCTGGTGCTGAGGTCACTGAAGTAACAGAAAGCATATCTGGGGCCACAGACTCTACTGCGGCGATTACGCTACCGGGTGAACCAGCGAAGCATGGGGAACTTAAGAGCGCGAGCGTGAAGAGTGTATTTTTCATGACTAACTTTCTCCGGGTTAAAAATCTTCGAGAACATTCGAACGTTTTGCGGGAGGCTAATCTTCGTTTGCATTAAAATTATCTTATCAGCCCCTCGTTCCGCTTCCTTTAGTACTTAATCACTTGTCCATTCGGGCAGGTGACGATTTTCTCTCCCGTGTTCGGGTCAAATTTAACGTCGGTGCAGTTTTCGAAAGTTACTGCTGTAGTCACACATGCCGTTGCTTGGAGGCAGTCCCCAGTTGAGAGGGGCGCACCTGTTCCCATTCCCAAGCAGCCTTCCGAAAATGCGCCCGGGATTCGAAGCGTTGAAATCGTAAGCTTGGAGATCTTTTTCGTGCTTACTGCGACGTACCCGCCAAGAGTCTCCGAGAACGCAGCTTCGCCTGCGTTCGGAACTTCTGAAATAATTCGTTGTAGTTCTGTCGTCGCCTCCGCTCCTGGATTTTCCGATCCGTAAATGATTCCGTTCTTTGGCTGAAAGCCTTTCGCGTTTGCGCAAAGTAAGTTCTGGTAGCTTGCTGCATGGGCGGCTACGGAATGCATTGCGATTACTGACAGAGCGATCATGATTTTTTGCTTCATAAGATTTTCCTTTGTTGAGGCGCACACTACCATCGGCAGCGCTCGAATGGAGTCCGCAATAACGCACAGCAGTATAAACTCTATCCCGAACGGAATAGATCAACCCCGTGTTCAACTGCATAACTTTTAGACAGTCGATCTACCTTTGTTGCGATATACGCGCGAATGGTTGGCTCAGTGATTGCTCAATGGGGGGGCGGAAAGGTGTGCCTCTTTCGGTGAGCTTGAATCAGAGTCTTATTACTAAGCAATCGCAGTCGAAAGACCCGAGCACGCCATCGCT
>CAYOJT010000043.1:0-6132 GCA_964404365.1 uncultured Bacteriovoracaceae bacterium | reverse complement strand
AAGCCGCTCGAAGCTGAGTACTTCAATACGTTGATCGAGATTGGACGCCAGAAGGACTCTACTAACGAATCCGTTCAGATGGGGCTCTTAAGAAAACTTCGTGCTTTGAGGGCGATTTCTCAGACCGAAACGCTAGATTCAAAGAAATTTCAGTTCGTGTGTCTGCCTTATCACCTGGTCATTCGCCAGATGGTGAGTCTAGCGAATTTCCGCGAAGACGAGGAATGGATCCAAAATCACATTAGAATGGATATCACCCGCGAAGAAATTCGCGCTGCCATTCAAGATCTCGTTCACGTCGGTCTACTCGAGCGACTAGCGGATGGTCGTTTGGTCGCTGCTTCGCCTTTTGTAGAGACTGAGCAGGACGTAGCAAACGAAAATGGAAAGAAATTCCTAACAGCCAGCATGGATCTCGCTAAGCGCGCCCTCTATGAAGTGCCACTTCGTGAACGCGATTTCTCAAGTGATGTAATCAACGTCCGCTCGGAACGGATTCCAGAGTTAAAGGCTTATCTCGAACAATTCCGCGAGGAGCTTAACGGCGTATTCGCTGAGCAAGATGACTCATCAGATTCTGTTTACCAGGTTAATCTCCAGGTTTTTCCAGTTGCTGGTCGAAAGAAAGATGGTGCAGCTTGAAAACGATCTGCACGCATGCAATTAGGCTTTCATCACTTCTACTCTTAGTCTCCTCTGTCTTCGCAGGCGGAGGTGGCTCCGGAGTTCGAAATTCGGGTCACGGCCTATTCTGTCAGGGACGTGAACCCCGTATGGTAGAAACCTTCACGCTCGAAGAATCTCGCTTTCGAGCGCCTTTTACTTTCGAAAATTTCAAAACCCAACTTGAAACTTACTTGAGAGTTCTTGAAAAGGAAGATTTCAGTCTCAAGAATCTTGGTTTCAGTAACCGCGTGATAGAAGAACTAGAGCGAATTGGCCCATCCGAGAGTTGGAAAAAGGGACGCTTGTCTGAGGTTCGTGGTTTTGACGAATATCTGCCGTTCGATTTAAACCAGGTTTCGGGTTGTAAACTGAAACAAATATCATCTTTCGATGAAGAAACCTGGACGCCTGTTAAAGTTCAGAGGAACTATCGCAAGCTCTCAGATTTTGAGCGAAGGGTTCTTGAGCTCCATGAGGCGATTTACATCATTAGCGCGCGTGAATTTGGTCACTCGACCCCCGTCGCTACGCGCGAGTTAGTTTCACTTCTGGTGGATGGTTCAAAAGTAAACGCAGACGTTAGAATGGCGCTCCACGCTTTGAGTCGCTACGGAGCTTCAGGCGCTCCTCGAGCATCTGTGTCGGGTCTTTTCAAGGTGCTTCCTGATTCGAATGAAATCTGTCCGGCGTACCTTGCCTCTGAGATGGCTGGAGTAGGAAGTGGTCTACAAATCTCCTTAATTATTCGAGAAAGTAAATCGCAGGATTGGACTGTGAGCTCGTTTAGTCTAAGCGATCGTCGTATTCTATCGACGAGTTTAGGGCAAAGTACGCGCTATGACTTTCGGCTCGGTACGGCTTATGACGACTCTTTTGTTAGCACTTTCATGACGAAAAAGTTTTCGGTCTCGTTCCGTGTGAGGCCCGTATACTTACGAAATGATCCAAGAGACCTGCCGAAGGCTCTCGAAATTCAAACGGATGGACGTACTGCGAACTGTGTTTATTCAGATGTCGCGCTTACCGATTCAGAGCAGGATGGGCTTTTTAGAACACTGCGAGCAGGTAAAATTGAGAGCCTTCTCAATTCTCGATAGCCCCAAGATCCGGCGCAAGTCCGTTAAAGGGTAGTCCAACGTTAACACCCTTATCGATCAGATCGGAACCGGGTGCGAGTTTTAGAAAATTACTGCTAGGTAGGCTTCCATCAGGTTTTCGCGCGCCGAGAAGTTGTGACGGATCCATATTTACGAAGTCAGAGTTATTCACTACCAGGCCGGTTGAATCCCAAGAGTTGTGATCGACGACGGAGACGTCGCTGAAAATCGCGGACGTCGCGCTATCGAATACATTTCCACCGAGATAGCTGATGTTGTTTCGAACGGTCGCGCGACTTGCGCCCCAGCTCCCGAACCAGAAGTTGAGACCACCGTTCAGAACTGCTGTGTTGTTATAAAGGAGGTGTCCAGCGATGGATTGGTTCTCCACAAATCCCCACATTCGATTCTTATAGGAAATGTTGTTTCGAACAGTTCGAAGTGTTTGATTCGAATTAGCCGTCAATCCAAGCTTAAAACCCGATCCGTTTCCGGCGGTATTGAATGTGCCAGCGATGTAGCCGTTGTAGAATGCCCACGAATTTTCGATGATGAGCGGGCTATCGTTTGACCAGGCATCAAATCCGTCGTCGGCATTGTACCAAGCTCGGCAGCCACGAATCGTGTTCGCAGCCTGTCCTGGAGCAATGAAAACAATGTCCAGTCCGTCCGCGCCATCGTAATCACCGAGTGGTGGAGGGTCTGCGTTCTCGTAGAAATCCGAATTCACCACGAGATTACCACCGGAGGCACCGCGAATCCCCATGCCGGCCACGTTATTATGGACGACGATCTGCTCGAAAATGCAGTTGCTAGAGTCTTCGACACGGAAGGGTCTCCAACCCGCGTCAGTGGGGCTAAAGTTTGCGATTTCGATCCCTTTCCAGTGGACGTAATTCGCTGTGACGTTAATCAAGTCTTGGTAGTACTTGTCCGGACGATGTTGAGCGGCATTGTAATAAATCGGAGCAGCCGTGAGAACAGGGCGCTCGCCAGGGTAGGCCCAAATCTTAATTAGGTTTCCTGCCGTCCCATGCCGGTTGAGTAAGTATTGTTCGTACTCGAACTCGTAGGTTCCTCCTCTTAAATAAACGAGATTTCCAGGTTGAAGCACGGTCCAAAGCTTTTCGAGCGAGAAGAAGGGGCGATCGATTGTGCCGGGGTTGTTATCGTTACCGCCTGCTGATTTGGGCGCCAAATAGTAATTCGCGGCCGCGGGTGTTCCACTCGGTGAGGGAGTGCTTGTTGGTGTAGGAATCGAAGTTGGAGTGGGCGCACGCGGCGTTGCCGTTGGGAGCGGAGTAGGAGTAAGCGTAGGTGGCCGTGGAGTTGCGGTTGGTCCGGGTGTAATTGTAGGAGTCGGTGCCCGCGGTGTTGAAGTTGGAATGACTGTAGGCGTCCCCGTCGCGCGTGGGCTCGGACTTGCGGCGTCCTCTGACGGAAGTTGCACGCAACCCGTGAGAGCCATCGCTGTAGAAATAAGGGTCCAGCTGAAAAGTTGTTTTAGCCCTGTGAGTTTTGACATCTTCCTAAATTTTCGTCGATTTTTAGTGCCGATAATAGATGTGTCGCGTCTTACCCAGTGATTGCATGAAGTCGCGCATGTACGCGTAGCATTGTTCAAATCGACCTAATGAGCGCTTGGGCGGCTTACTCTTTTCAGGCTAAAATAGTGAATTTCTAAAAAGCTGAGCTTATCTGGCTGGAGTATTGAGATATGAACGGTTCCGGATCGATTTAGTTGCCGGGATAGCGGCTCAACTGAAGGCTCGATTCATTGCATCTCGCCACCCAAAAATTCACTACAGAGTTCGATCAGTTAGAGATAGAAATAGGCGCGGTAATTCCCACATATTCTGTGCCGTCACCGATCTTCGTTTAGTGAAGTTCATACAAGCGATTAGCTCCCGATATTCAGACCTCCCCGAATGAGATTCCATGTCACCTTTTCATCGAGCCTGACACGAAAAACACGGCAGAGGGCCAGTCGACCACGTGGCTAGGTTCATTCCCTTCGAATGCAGTTTTCCAGGCTTCGGCAGCGGTTTTAGCGCCGCCGAGGTCGCAGGATCCCATATTAGCTTGTGCCAGGGTAGCGGAAGATATCAAACAGAGCGCGATCAGAACTAACTTATTCATGACTTTCTCCTCTTTAGGTTAAAAATAAATGATCGTAAGTGGCTTTGAACTCGTTCTTCGAAACTACTTCGTGGGGTAGGAGTACTTTAGAACCGCATATTCTAAAAATAGATAAAAGATATCCTGTCCATCGAATTTAGTGATGAACGCCAGGGCGGGGCAGTTTCAGTGCGAAAATGCGTCGAAAGATTGACGCTCTTCTTTTTTGATTCCGGTCTGCCGAGAAGTAACTCAGTGAGAAACGTCTATAGGACCACAATTTATGCCTTCATCGGCCTAAGTCTTTCGGCGCTTGCGTTCGCGGCCGAAGATCCGATCGTCCGAAATGTTTTCACTCCCGGTAACGAGATTTCAATTGAGTCGCTTCAGCTTCGTAAAGCCGAACTCGACGCAGAGTACACGGCTCTTCAAAACCTCGAAAAATCCTATATCGAGTCGTACCGCGCATTATCGAAGGGAACCACGCCTGACGATATCGTGGGTCGCCTCAATTCATTTGTTGGTAGCTTAACTCAGGCAGAGCGCGAGGGATTAGCCTCCGGAACCATTCCTGAGATGAGACGCGCGGAGTGGGAAATTCTGAATGCAAAACTGGCTGAATGGTTCAGCGGACAAAAATCACATCATGCCTTGATCGATCGCCTGAATCTTGAAAAATTTAATTTCTTCATCAAACAAAGCCGCTATTACTCAGACTCACTCTTCCTAGAGCTTGTCCAATCGGGCGAGAGCGGCCTTTCAATGGCAGAAAAATTCAGAATCACGGCCGCTCACGAAAAAATCGTCGTGCATCATGCTGAGTTTCTGAAGCACTTGGATAAATACGGAACACCGAAGGATGTCTTCCGGCTCGCGGCTATTCGTGACGTCTTTAGCGCCACCAAAGATTATTACGAACTCATTCGCCGCCTGAGCGCGACCCCGGGTCAGCGTTTTGCTCGTGTCGGAAGACTTCTTTCGTCGCTCCCTAAGCGTTTGTGGGAAAATATTAAACTCATCGGCTTGCTACCTGACGCACTAACTCTGGGGAGAGATATTCTCTTTAACGGCGGAGGTCCGGTGAATCAGACCGTCAATCAGGCGTTTTTAAAGGCCGCCCGAATGAAGGGCTATGCAGTCAAAATCAAAGATCGCCGGAATTTAAAGATTGCGACTCAGAACACGGATCCAAAAACCGTGAACATCATCGCGAAAGTTCACCGAGGTCCGGTCTTAGATAATATGGTTTTGGCAGAGCTTGGCCTCCCGGATTATGCATTCGTTACTTCTTTCGGGTCCGTCATACCAGAGTTTTACGCCGATCGTTTGAAGGATAATCCAGGAATCGCGTTTGTCGGGCCTGGGTTTCCAAACGGTATCGAGACGGTGACCGATAAAACGATTAAGAACCCAGCTCGAATCATGGTGAATTACGCTGAAGGCAGCATTGGGAACATGGGTGAGACACGCCCTATCGCCCAGAAGTTTTCGACTGCAATTATCCCAGAGTTTTGGAAAAAGGGTTACAAAGTAAACTTGATTCCAGTTACCTCGCAGGCCGCTTCTTTCCTGAAAAAAGATATCAGCTCGAAATTACTTTTTGGAAAAATCATCGAAGCGCGCGTTCATCAACCGCTCTCTAACGATGCGATTCTCTTTTTGCAGGCTTCTGGAAAATTAGAAGACCTTGGAATTCTCATTCGATCGGTATGGCTCACCGAACTCATGACCGACATCGATCAGGGTGGTACGCTGATCGAGGGAAGTTTGAGTATCCGAGGGATGGAGAAGATGCTCTTCAAGTACTTCAATATTCAAGTGCGCGAGACGAATTACTGTCCGATGTACTTAATGAAGCAATAGATCGAGAAGATCTTCTCGAAATTTATCGTTTAAAAAAGGAATATGCGACCCGCCGAGGACGCGAACAACGCTCAGGTGGTTTTCGCCTTGGCAGCTGTAGCTGGTTCGCACGCTGTCCTCGCCGGGTATTGCATTTGAATAATCGAACTTTCGTATATCTTGATGAGCTGGGTCGCACTGAAGTTTTTCTCGAAGCCGATTCGTCATCTCACTTAAACTCGGAAAGGGTGCTAACCCTCTAAAGCTTCCACCTACCTCGGGAATCACATCGTCTTTAGTTCCATGGATGTGAATCACGCGCATTGGATGCGAAAAGGTCTTTCCTCCGCAAAGCGGTGAGTCCATCCCAGCAAGAGAAGCGATCCCATCGATGATGTCACCCCGCTCG
>CAYOJT010000042.1:3677-13567 GCA_964404365.1 uncultured Bacteriovoracaceae bacterium | reverse complement strand
AACGCACGGTGATCGATGCTACTACAGTTGGAAAACTCCTCGGACCAGCGCCTTTCATGCGCGAAGACGAGCAGGAAAACGACGAAATTGGTATCGCAACCGGTCTCGCATGGACCTCTGTAGGTGGAGAGATCCTCTACGTTGAAACCACGGCGATCAAAGGTAAAGGCGGAATCACCCTCACCGGTCAACTCGGCGATGTGATGAAGGAGTCGGCGCACGCAGCACTCGGTCTCATCAAGTGGCGAGCGAAAGATTTCGGTCTCGAAGAGGACACTCTCGCTAACACCGACATCCACGTTCACTATCCTCAGGGCGGAATCCCGAAAGATGGTCCAAGCGCGGGTATCACGATGGCGACAGCGATCATCTCCCGACTCACTGGAATCCCAGTGAAGAAGGATGTGGCGATGACTGGGGAGATCACTCTCACCGGACGCGTCCTCCCAATCGGGGGCTTAAAAGAGAAGGCTCTTGCAGCAATGAGACACGGCGTAAAAACCGTCATCATCCCTGACAAGAACAAGAAGGACCTCGAGGATATCCCACAAGAATTCCGTGATAAGCTCGAGTTCATTCCGGTGAAGACGATTGACGATGTGCTTGAAATTGCTCTCGCGGGCAAGATCAAAGGCTTGACCTCCTCGATCGACAAAACCGAGAAGACTACTTCCAAAACGACCGGGAAGCGCCGCATGGGCGGTGCCGCTGCAGCAGCAGCTGCAAAAGGTCGATAAGCGTAGTATGTTCACACCTGAGTGAACACTCTTGATCTTTTCTTATGCATTTTGTTTGTGGCGACTTCCGCGTTCATGTCGAGCTCGGAAGTCGCCCTTTTTTCATTGTCCAAATTTCAACTGAAGTTCATCCGTGACCGTTTCAAAAATTCCTATAGGTACCTGAAGAAGCTCTCAAACGACCCAGGTGGAGTCCTGAGCACGATCCTGGTCACTAATGAGATCGTGAACATCGCTCTGTCTACTTTGATCTCGAGTTCGATCTCCCGCTCCGTCGATTCCCCAACCATCCAGTACTTCCATGGTGCTCTTTCCTCCTTTATTCCCGAGTGGGGCACCGATGCTTTACTGGGAACGATGATTACGGCTCCCATATTTTTGATCTTCTGCGAGATCACTCCGAAGGTAGTAGCCGCTCGGACGAACATCGTGTACGCACCGATGACCGCGTCGCCCCTCTATTTCGTCTATAAAATTATGTCACCCCTTCGATGGGTGCTAAAACAGATCACCGACGTCGTCGCCCGTCTGATTCAATCTCGAACACCCGATCCGGATACGTCGATGGCTCAGAATTTAAATCGACTGAAGGAAGAAGACTTTCTCTCCATCGTTGAGGAAGCCCAAAAAGAAGGGACGGTTCAGGAGCACGAAGTTGAACTCATTCGAAATGTATTTGAACTCGATGACACTTCGATCTTAGAAATCGCTACCCCTCTCTCGCGCGTCTTTTCACTCGCGTCGACAACGACCCTTTCCCAAGCTTTGAACGCCGTACGCGATGAACGCGCCGGTCAGAAGTACTCACGAATTCCGGTTTACGGAAAAGGAAAGTCCGACATCGTGGGAGTTCTGTATTCGAAAGACTTACTGGTCGCCAAACTCGAGCGTGAGGACCCAGCCACTCCCGTCTCCGCGATCATGTGGCGCCCCTTCACCGTAAATGAAAACGCACGAATCAATACCGTCTTCAAACGGATGAAAAAGCAGCGCGTTCACATGGCGATTATTGTGAATCCAAAGAACCAGGCGATCGGTCTAGTCACCATGAACGACGTTTTGGAAGTCCTACTTGAGGAATTGATCGACGAAGACGGAGAGGGGGAAGAGTAAAATGCATCTTGAACTCTCGACACTCTTTAAGATTATTCCACCGCTCCTTTTGATTGAAGGGTTCTTCTCGGGCGCTGAGATCGCACTTCTCGCGTCGGATCGACTTCGCCTGAACGCAAAAGCGAACCAGGGTTCAAAGGGGGCGAAGCTTGCGCTTAAGCTTGCGAAAAATCCGGAGAAACTTCTTGTCTCTACCCTTCTGATGACTGGCATTTGCATCATTTCGATATCTTCGCTCATCGCACTCTATAATGAAGCGAAACATCCGGGCGAAGGTGAATGGATGTCTGTTTTGATCACCTCTCCCCTGATCGTGATCTTTGGGGAACTCATTCCTAAAACGATTTATCAACGGTACGCCACTCAGCTGGCACCTATCGTCGCGCCTGCGATCCAATTTGTTTACTACCTTTTCTATCCGATCACGATCGCCATGAGCGCTTACACCCAAATTCTTTCGAGAATCCTACGTCCAATCCAAGAAATTCTGACCGGTAAAGCTCAGACGGATCGTGACGAGCTCGTATCTCTCCTCTCTTACGGACGACGCGATACAGATATTTCAGCGAGCGAAAAGCGAATGATCAGGCGAATCTTCGATTTCCGCGGTCGTGAAGCGAAAGAGGCGATGATTCCACTCGTGAAAGTCGAAGCGATCGAGGAAGGCGCCTCGATTAAGACGGCGCTCGAACGTTTCAAGCAGCACCGCCACTCACGTATGCCTGTGTATAAGGGGCGGATCGATAATATCGTAGGCGTTCTTGAAATTGCAGACCTCTTCAATGCCCCAGATTCTCAACAAGGTGTTCGAAACTACATTTCAAGCGCTCACTACATCGCTGAAACCCATCACTTAGAGGATCTTCTTCAGATCATGAAAAACGAGGAGACCGAGATGGTAGTCATCGTGGATGAGTATGGCGGCGCGATCGGGATTCTCACCTTCGAGGACATCGTTGAAGAGATCGTCGGTGAAATTGAAGACGAACACGACGATCCGCTCGCCGACTACAAGGAGCTTGGAACGAACCGCTATCTCATTCAAACGCGCATGGAAGTGGCTGCCATAAACGAGCACCTTCATCTCGAGATCCCTGAAGGCGACTATGAGACGCTGTCGGGGTTCTTGCTCCAGCAGTTTTCTAAAATTCCAGAGCCGGGAGCGGAACTTTACTTCGATACACCAGCCGGTTCGCTGAAGTTCGTTGTGCGAAAGGCAAATGAACGGCAGATTCTTTCAGTGACCGTTGAACTTTCTCCACGGCAGCGGACGGAATAGTTTCTGACGATTTTTTGACACCTCCCCTTTCGTTACTCGGCAGATTCCGCCCCTCATCCCCAAACGAAAAACCAGGTAAGATGAAGTCTATGGCGAAGAACATCCTAGTCGTCGATGACGTCCCTTTTGTCCGAAGAACACTGACCGAGCTTCTCGAAAAAATCGGCTATCGCGTGATCGCAGAAGCGGTCGACGGGAATGATGCTGTGATCAAGTACAAGCAGCTGAAGCCCGATCTCGTCACCATGGACGTCGTGATGCCGAATAAAAGTGTTATCGAGGAACTAACGGAAATCATGGCGGTCGATTCGAAAGCGGTCTTGGTATTGTTTTCGGCGTTGGATCATATGAATCTTGTAATCGACGCTCTGTCAAATGGCGCGAAGGATTACGTTCACAAACCCTTTGACGCAAACGACGTGAGACATGTCCTCGATCGCGCTCTGCGCGGCGAACCGAATCCGAACGATCGCACAGCATCGACCCATCAAGCGGGATAACAGGAAAGCGAGCGTCTTATGATCTCGACGATTTTAAAGTTCCTAGTGAATACCCTGAAAATCACGGCATTTGTATTAGCGGTACTCGTGGCCTCTCACCTTGTTCGATGGAATGGGAAAACGATTTCCGATCAGGTGAAAACGACGCTTTCGAGCGAAGAACCTAAAGCTTGGATGAAGCAGGCTGAGAAGCGCTCCCGGAATGTGGCGGCCGCGGTGAAAGAGAAGGCCGCTTCAGCCGAAGAGTCGGTGGGCGGAAAACTCACCGATCAGATAAAGGAAGTCGTCGCGAGAACGCCCGAGCAGGCGCGTGCTTGGATCCAAGCACAAAAAGAAAGCGCGGATTCATCTATGAACCCGCGCTCAAACGAAGACACTATTTCTGAAAATGAGAAAAACGAACTCAGTTCTTTAATCGAAAACTAAATCGAAAATTTAAACTTAAGTACCGTCTGTGGACTGATCGCCTTTAGCGGTCACGCCTGCAGCCTTGTTCACTGCTGCTTCGGCTTTTGCCAAAGTGTGCGCGAACTCAGGGCAGAGGTGGCTTGCTGGATCGAGTGCGTCGTTCGAAAGTTCGTACGAGAACGCAGAGATCGGTGCGAATAGAAGGGCTGCTGCGAGTAATACTTTGAAGCTTTTCATAGGGACTCCTCTTTTTGTCTACTCCGGCTTGAGGTGAACTCAGCTAGAGTTGTTTTTCTCTCTGTAGCCCAGCCTTCTCTCATGAAGACCGCCTACACCCTTAAGTAAAGCAACAGTGATGCCAAGCGTTAAGTAATTGATATCACTATATAAACACATGTGTCCGGCTCGGCCTGTTCCGTGACTTTCCAGGCAGGTGTCTAGACTTTGGACGGTCCCTGAATCCATTAAGTTTATAAAACCATTCACGAAAGTGCCCGGTGAGTCCTCCGGAGTGGATTACATGAGGCCGGCAACCGCAAAGCTCAGTCGATGCAGCTCCAGTGAATTGAGCGAGAATCTCGGCTCAGACGCCTAGTTTACAAATCTATAAACTTTGGACCTCTTAATTCAGTAAATAACAAAGGCACCTAAAGACGCTTCGCGTTATAACCTTTTCAACTACTGAGACTCCTCGCTCCGCACGAAAGAGGTAGATCGAAAGAGAAGCCAAAGGTGCGGGGTGAGGTTGTAGTTCCAAGCGAAACGCTTGGACTAAAATGTAGAAAAAGTTTTTCAGGGTCCACTCCAAACAACAACAACAACACAAAGCCCCGGTATCTCGCGAGAGACGCCGGGGCTTTGTGCTTCTAATCGATCAAAAATTTTACTTCTTCTTATCTCCACCAGCCGCATCACCCATGCTTTGAACAGGCGTAGGACTCGGATCCCCATCTACGCCAACCGAAACGATCTTTTCATTCGCATTGGCTTCGGCTGGACAGCTACTTGGCTGGGTCGTTTGGTAGGCATGAGCGGGGGAAACTGAAAGCCCCACAAGACCTAACAGAATGAAACTCATTAAAATCTTTTTCATTTGAGGTCCCCCATTAAAACGAAAGTGTCACGCCAGCAGGGCGAATGATCTCAAGCAGATTTTGAAAGGCAGAAGTCACCTGAAGAGCGATTTTCCTACCACCCGCAGAATCCACTTTCTTCACTTCACCGCTATTGTTGTATTCAACCTTAATTGAACCCAGTTGCGGATCAGTGATCTCAATCGGCTTCGAGTTTTCGTTATATTTGAAATCAATTCGGCGCTTGTTTTGATCAAGCATCGTTTTGATTCTTCCTGAATTATCGTAAACAAGACGCACGCCTTGTTTCTTTGAGTTCTGAGCAAAGACTAAATTCCCTTTGGCGTCGTATTGAAAGTTGGACCAGTCGATCTGCTTTTTATTCCCTTTCGGGTACTTTGCAACGCGCGTGACTTTTCCAACCTTCGAATCATAGCTGAGTTCCGTCACTTCGTTTGGAGTGGTCTTCTTTAAGACGCGACCTTTATCGTCATACGCGAAGGTCGTTTCATCAGTCCCCCGCAGGATACGAATCGGAAGTCCATTCCCCTCGCTGTAAGTCGTATCCGTCTTTTCACCATCGAGCGTACTGATCATACGCTGAGTCCACTCTTCACCATTCGCCTTGGTCTTAAAAAAGTATTCGTACGAACTCGTCGTAATAGGCTTATTTTCCTGATCTTTAACGACAACTCCCACTTTCAGCGTACTTTTATCGCCATTCACCCTGTCGTAAGTATATTCAGTCGTCGTATTATCACGATCGCGGACCGACTTCACATTTTCGAGCTTATCGCGGCCGTAATAAACCACTTTTAACGTCGTCTTATCCGAATAACCAATTTCAGTCAGGTTGTGACGCTTATCCGAGCTGTATCTGTACGTGTAAACGTTCCCGTCGACGTCTTTCGCGTAAACAAGTTCATCGAGGTCGTTGTATTTAAATTCTGCGGTTTTCGAATTTTCCCCGACGATCTTCTCGATTTTTCCGCGACGAGTGTAGGAGAAGAACATTTTTCGATTGAAGTTATCGGTAACCTTTTCAATACGACCATCGCGATTATAGGAAAGCTGAATCGAGTTTCCATTTCGGTCCGTCACTTTAATGAGACGACCATTGGGGTCGAAAAGTTCGGTTTTTCCAGTATCGGATTGGCGTGTGTACCCCGTATTTGTAACCGTGATCCACTGATAAGCGAATCGATTCGAAATGAGTTTCGTTCCGACCGCAAGTTTTCGAGGTTCAACTTTTCCCTGAGCGCGAAACTTGTTCCATTCGTTATTGCGAAACTCTGCGTCGCCCTTCAGCTTCTTCTTGTATTGAGCGAGCTGATCGCTGGTCCCAAATAAACCTGCTTTTTGAGCGGCAGTCGCTAATTTAGCCACAGCTTCGTCCAGATCTCGCGAATTGAAAGATGGCGGATTAAAACGGTTCTGAGCTCCTCCGCCGTATTCGTTCACAACGACCGATCCGTCGATGGAAACCGTCATGTAGACTTCGTATTCATTTCCCCATCCCCAGCCGAACAGACCGTTGTAAGGGCTTTTCGAGTTATAGACGCGCTCGATTTTAGGCTCGTACCCGCCCGGATAGTTGATGTCGATGTAGCCCATAAAGAAGTTTCCGTTTCGAAGGCTGACGTTCGCCATCGCGGATAGGGAAACGAGAGAGAGGAGGAGGGCTGACTTCCAAATTTTTTTAATCATTTTCATTTTCTCCGACAAAACACACGTACAGCTTTAAACATCTAACGAACTGATTCAGACCTCGATTTTCACGATTTTCGAGATCGCCACGTACGCCACCACCTGAAGTACGAGTACAGCTAATATGATAAGCCACCCTAAGGTCGTTGTGAACAAAGGGCGCATGAAATCTGGATCAGATAGGTAAAGAATGACCGTCATGATGGTAGGAACCGCTAACAGGATCATCCCCTGCGTGTAACCCATTGCGGTCATTGAATCGATTTTCTTCTCGAGCTTAATGCGTTCCCGGATCGTATTGGTGATTGTATCGAACGTTTCCGCCAAATTTCCGCCGGTTTCCTTCAAGATATTGATCGAGGTGACAAACATCTCGACGTCATCGGACCGAATCCGTTTCGCCAAATTATTGAATGCCTCCTCGACCGAGACACCGAGTTTGTTCTCATTGAGCACCAGGGTGAACTCCTGTTTGATGGGGTCCGGCATCTCCTGAGTCACGAGGCTCATGGCCTGGACGACCGAGAGACCCGATTTAAGGCCGTTCGACATGAGGTTTAGGCCATCCACCATCTGGGTCGTAAATAGCGTCACGCGGCGCTGATACATGAATTGAACGATGGGCTTCGGAGCCTTCCAACCGACGAAAGTCACGATCCCTGAAAAGAGAAGTCCAGGAATCCACTGAGGGAAGAAGGCTAAGAACACGATCGCACCCAGCCCGAAGCTCATCGAGAACATGACGACCAAGACCGTGCTTGGGTTCACTTCGATGAACATTACCGAGAGTGTTTCGACGATGTAATCGCGCGTGCCTAAAGATTGAAATCGAAGCCACTCGAGAAACTGTTCACTGTAGCGATAGGCGATATAGGCGACGGAGGCGAAGAAAAGAATAAATGCCAATATGATCTCAATACGATCTGTCAGTAACATCGATTCACCCCCTTTCCCCTATCGAAGCCGCACCCAGAAAATCAGATCACTTTGAAGCAAACAATCCGCGTGAAATCTTCATACCTTTTGCTTCCATCTCTTCTACAAATTTCGGAATGAAACCCGTAGGAACGAAACGACCAATGATCTTACGTTTCTTATCGAGACCTTCTTGTTTGAAAACGAAAATATCTTGAAGCGTAATCACTTCGCCCTGCATACCCGTCACTTCAGAAATGTGAGTGATCTTACGAGTACCATCCGAAAGGCGCGTCTGCTGAATCACGACGTTCACCGCAGCTGCGATGTTCTCTTTGATCGCTTTCGAAGGAAGATTTAATCCCGCCATCATACAAAGCGTCTCAAGACGCGCGAGACATTCGCGCGGGTTATTCGCGTGAAGGGTCGTAATCGAACCCGAGTGACCCGTATTCATCGCTTGAAGCATATCAAGCGCCTCGCCGCCTCGGCACTCACCGACTACAATTCGGTCTGGGCGCATCCGGAGACAGCATTTAATCAAATCACGAATCGATACTTCCCCCTCGCCCTCAATGTTTTTAGGGCGAGTCTCGAGGCGGACCACGTGATCCTGACCGAGTTGAAGTTCAGCTGAGTCTTCGACCGTAATGATCCGTTCGGTCGCTGGAATGTAATTCGACAAAACGTTCAAGAGCGTCGTTTTACCGGAACCGGTACCCCCGGAAACTACGATATTCAGTTTTGCTTCGACACAGCAGCGAAGAAAGTCTGCGATCTCTTCGGTCATCGAACCGAAAGCGATCAAATCCTTATAAACAATTCGTTTCTTAGGAAACTTTCGAATAGTGATAGTGGGTCCACGAAGCGCGAGTGGCGGAATAATCACGTGCACGCGAGATCCATCCGGAAGACGCGCATCGACGTACGGAACTTTTTCGTCCACACGACGACCGAGCGGAGTAACAATACGCTCGATCACGTTCATCATTTGTTGTTCACTTGAGAACGTCACCTTCGACATTTCAGGCTTACCCGCTTTTTCGACGTAAATCTGGTCGCGCGCGTTCACCATGATCTCGGTCACAAGATCGTCAGAGAGTAAATCTTCCAAAGGCCCCAGTCCCAGCGCTTCATCTAAGACTTCCTTAATCATCTGCGATTTGAGTTCGCGAGAATTTAGAAGTGCCGCCGTATCTTCCTGAGCCATCACATCCAAGACCGCTTTTTGGGTCCGCTCACGTAAGACCGCGCGGTGTTTCGGATCCGAAGTATTCGCATCGTTCTTCTTCAAATCCATCGTCTCAACAAGAGCCTTATGGATCCTAAGCTTCATCTGCGTCCAAGGATCGAGCACTCCATTCACCGACCGCTGAATCGCAAGCGACGCATCCACGGGACCCTGAGCTCCGCCCGCAGGAGTCTGAAGGAGTCTCAGTTTATCCGCCGCACCCGTAGGCTTTTTCAGCTGGGCAAGTTGCGCGAGCAGATTTGTCTGCTGAATCTTACGAACAATATCGTGGTACGCGCGGGTGATCGGGGCATTCTGCGCGGTTAAACAAACGGGCGTACTTTTAGCGAGCGCACTTTCACACGAAACGAGATCTTCTGGGATCGCACCGAAAAGTGGGCGATTCAGGTTCTTTTGGATCAATTGAGGATTGATTATGTTTGCCTGCGAGTAGCGGTTCACGATCACCTGAACCATCTCAGGCGGGAATAGAAGTTCTTGAATTTTCCCTAAAATCCGCTTCGTCTGGTTAATCACGATGACATCGGCGGTTGTGACCACGAAAATTGCGGTCGCGTTTTCCATGACCTTCATTGCAGAAGGATCACTACCATTTCCGCAGTCCACCACGACGAGATTAAAAATATTCGGAGCCGCTTTCAGAAAACGTCCGAGACCATCCAGATCCAGATCGCGTGCCATGATCGCATCGCGTGGAGCACCGATATAGCTATAACCCTGCGAGGCATTCACCATGAAGGGCGCGAGAGTCTTTGGATCAATCGGACCCGGCGGCATCTTCGAAACATCCACAATGGTCTTCTGAGGATTCTGACCTAGAATGATATTCTGATCGCCTAAGCTTTGGAGGTCGAGATCCACAATGAGAGGACGTTGTTTGAAGTTTTGCAAATAGGCGATCGCGAG
>CAYOJT010000042.1:0-3667 GCA_964404365.1 uncultured Bacteriovoracaceae bacterium | reverse complement strand
GGTTTGCGGTAAATACGGATTTACCGACCCCACCTTTTCCACCGACTACTGCAATAATATGACCTGCCATTGACTACGTCCTTACTTACTTCGCTTTAATGCGGAAATTACGCTTCATGTCCTCGGAGCCTTCACTCGCGTTTTCGATAATTTGTGGGGTTACGAAGACGACGAACTGACCCCGCTTACGGTTATAGGACTTCGTTCGCTTCAACTCGAAGAGAGGTTGCGTTACGGCACCATCTTGTCCACCACCGCTATCGAAAGTACCTGATCCGGTTGGATCCTTATTGAATCCTGTTTGAACTTCATTCGAATCAAATCCCGCGAGCGCAGCACTTTCGTTGGATTTCAGGTAAACCACAGTGTTCACGACCTTCTTCGAAGTGATCGGTTGGCTCGCCGAATTTGCACTCGCAGGTGTTCGACCGACCACTGAGGACTGCTGGAAATCGATTTGAACTTGAAGATCTTCCGACTGACCCAAGATTGTAGGAGTCGCCTTAACTTGGAATGTAACCGGGATGGAACTCGCCTGAGAGGTTCCGTTTGCGCTCACGACAACGACCGGAAACTGTGTTTCTTCAACAACTGAGCCCTGAACACCGCTTCGAGTGATCACTGTCGTTTGCTTAATCACGCGACCGTAGCCTGCGTCCTGAGCCGACTGAAGTTTTGGGATCAGGCTAGAGAGTGTTCCGCTGAAGGAAAGACCCCCACCGCCGTTTTGATTATCTTGGCCAAAAGAAACGCTAGGATTTGAGGTGAATCCTGGGCTCCAGTTGAAGCCGAAGTTACGCGAATAATCCTTAGCGAGGTCGACGAAGTGAACGGTGAGTTTCACAAGCTTATCAAGTTTCTTCTGTGGCGGCGGATTCACAACGATAAAATTGTAAATAAACTGTTTCTGGCCCGCGAGCTGAATCACGGGGGCCCCGGATTGTTGGATCGCACTTTGAGGCGCTGCATCCGGTAGATAGATTTTCGCGATTTGAAGAGCGCGGCTCGCATGGAATGGATCATCCACCGTACCTTCTAAGAAGATCTTTCCATTCACTACTCGGGTCGTGACGTTTGGAGCAAAAGCCTGCACGTCGGTTTGAACTCGTTTTGCGATATTTTGCATGGAGATCGGCGAGAGGGTCACAAGCGAGATCGTGAATTCACTATAAGGTTTAGCGCCGATCACCTGAATAATCCGACCGTAATCGTTCGGCACGATCACTTCTCCGTCGATGATCACGTTTTGCCCGACGACCTTCACTTCGATTCCTTCAATGTCCTTGATCAGGTCGCGAATTTCGGCTGCTCGACGGAGGAGGTTGCTCCCACTCACGATCACGTCGAAGATAATTTGAATCTTACCCGCCGCATCGCGGACGGTAACCGTAGTTTCCCCTGCCTTCAGAGGCTTGAACACGATCTGTCGCTTCTCATCGCCTGCGGTTACAAGCGTGGTTGCGACCACTTGATTGTTTCCAGTGTAGATTCCTTGTGGGCCCTGCTCGATATCGAAATCGAGATCAACGACCTTGTCTTCACCGGTAGCTAAAATCACGCGGCGGCGATCCGCCTTACCTTCAGATACGTCCTTCGTCAGTTTCGATCGACGGAAGGGTTCTTTTGGACCTTTGGACTTCGCTCCACCGACCTCGACCGGAACAGTCACCGCCCCTGCGGGTGGAATATTCCCTTGTGGACCTTCATCCGAAGTAATTTTACTGCTTACGCGCGGCTGTGAATCTGCCGTGTCCGTCGTGGATTCTTCTTTCGGCGGAGTTTGAGGTGTAACGGGCTCATCTTCCGCAAAAACAGAAATGGACAGAAGGACGTTGAGTAAACTCAACATCCCGAAGGTTTTTAAAGCTGAAATCCTTTTCAATCGCTTCATTATTTTTGTCCTTGTCCGGCTAATCCTCTACGCGACTTGATGTCGCCATCAATCACATCGGGGAGTGCTGTGACTCCTAAGTTGACGCGTTCCGTGTCGTCGTTATTTCGAAGAGAGACGATGATCTTGTTCTCCGCATTTCCAGCGATCAGGACGATCGCCTGTGCTTGAACGGGATCAACTTCAATCGTGATCGTGGAAAACGACACGTCCTGCGTGAGCGAGCGAATCCGTTCTTTTCCACCCTCGAACTCAAGAACGCGCGGAATATTATTCGTGACGTTTTTACCCACGGAAAGAACAACAACGTCCTGAAGAAGGGTCTTCGAAATCCGGTTCTCGCGCCCTCCGCCGCGGTCGATCACTCCCAGAAGATCCACACGATCGCCGGGCTTAATCAGGCGCGATACCGCGGTATCTTCTTCCACTTTGATTGCGATTGCGCGACGACCTGGGGTGACCTGGGATGCAAGTCCCATCCGAACACCAGGCTCGGTAATCTTGTTATAAGAAATCTGCTCACCCTTTTTAATAGGAACAATAGCCACTGTGTTTGCTAGTGACTTCATGCTGATTTGAGTATCCGGATCATCGGCGCGACTTACGAAATTGATCGCGTTCGGTTCCAAGAAAGTCTTTGGAATCGCTTCCAGAGTCAGCATTTTTTCGGTAATGTTTTCGTTCTCTCGAATATCCTGTTTGGCTTTTACGACGAGAACTTGAGTGCCGTAGCGCTTCTGTGCTTTCTCTTCAACTTCGCTCACCCAAGAGCTCACTAGGAAAACGGAAAAAAGCGCAATCAGGATTGCTAATGTCATTGCCCTGTTATTCATTGCGTTTTCTCCTTCACGTCACAAAAACCATTACCGGCACAAATCAAAAACTGTCTTTTCACCCATCGTCGAGTTGTTCAGCTCTGCATACCCATCGGTTCCCTTTACAGAAAACGTCGGAGTACAAAGGCTGACTAACGTTCGAACCCTCACGTTTCCGCGAGTTTCGGGTTCGATCTGTGAGCCACCATCCGCTCCCGCCTTCTGCGAGTCCCGGGCGATGACTTGAGTCTGAGCCACAGCGACTCCGCCAGTGTCTCGGACAGGGCGTTCACTCACGCCGATTTCCATCCGATTGTATCCAAGCTTCACGAAAGATTTCGCATCAGCCGGATCTCTCCACGAGAGCCTCGGATAGACGGAGCTATTAAAGGTGAGCCAAGTCGTCTGCGCTCGTGCGTACTTCTGATTCACGATTGAAATCTGGATCGCAGAATTCACTCGGATTAGAAGGATCACGATCCCGATCAAAACCGGAATCATGAACAAGAATTCGAGCACGCTCTGCCCGGATTCTTTACCCGCCCATGCGGACTTCTTTTGATCGACACTCGTTCTAGCAGCCATTGTCGATCACCACCTTTCCGGACCCGACCGGACCTATTCCCGAATCATTGAAATACTTCAAACACTCGGTGTAGGTCGGTTCCCGACTCAGCCAGCTTTCACTGGTTAAGATCAGGTTCCCTGCGTTCGGATTCGATCTGTTCCCGCTGGTCCCTAAGGGAAGCAGGAATAGACGGCTCCTAAATGTGTATCGGACACCCTGCATCCAACTTAAGTAATAGTTGTCTCTGTCAAATTTCTGACCCGATCCGATCTCGGCACCGGCCGGTTCGTCACCGCCTTGACCCTTCGCGATCATCGGAAAGCGGTCTCGGGAGTCTCCCTCGCCCATTTTTACCATTTTCTGGAGAACACGTTTTGCGCGGTCATATTGATC
>CAYOJT010000041.1:0-13848 GCA_964404365.1 uncultured Bacteriovoracaceae bacterium | reverse complement strand
TTGGCCGAAGGAAATGATCCCGTTAAAATCCCGATCTCTGTAAACTGTAAGTATACGGCACCATGCCCCAGCTACGGAAAACTGCCCGAGCACTTTTTGAAAGTTGCTCTGAACAATACGAAAAAAGGCGCTGCTTCCGCGGTTAAGGAAAAGGCGACCGAAAAAGCAAAAGACGTGGGTAAGAAGCTCTTGAAGGGCCTTTTCCGCTGAGTTTAGGAACGAGGAGACTGTCTTGATTCGAGCCTCGATCGATCTAGGGACAAACACCTGTCTGCTCTTAATAGCGGACTATGATGCCGCATCGAAATCGGTGTCGCGCGTGATTCTAGATCGTTCCACGATGGTCCGACTCGGTCAGGGAGTAGATAAGACAGGATCCCTTCATCCGGATGCGATCCAGCGGACGACCGCGTGTTTGCGCGGATATGCGTCCACCTGCATTCAGAACGGAATCAAACCTAGCGATGTAATCGCAGTAGCGACTGCTACGGCGAGAGATGCGAAAAACGGTCGCGAGTTTTTCGAAAAAATCACGAAAGAATTCGGCTTTCAGTTTCGGACCATAAGCGGCGACGAAGAAGCGAAGTACATGTTCCTAGGTGGCCTCCTTCCGGGAATGAGTCCAGCGGAGAGTGCCGTTATTGATATCGGCGGCGGGAGTACTGAGTTTCGCTCTGAAAAAGAGGGCATGAGCTTTCAGATGGGTTCTGTTCGGTTCACCGAGCGTTTTTTAAAATCAAATCCCGTGAGCGACGAAGAATTCTGGGCATGCCGAGCAGAGATCGATGAAATCTTAAAGCGCGCGGTTTCGTGGAGAAAAACGCTCCCATCGAGTGCCCAGCTCATTGGAGTGGCCGGAACAGTCGTGAATTTAGCGAGTATTCACCTGGGTCTTAAGGAATTCGACCCCGCGACACTCAATGAATGTGAGCTTCATCGCGGGGATGTTCACCGAATTGTGGAAGAGTTAAAATTTCGAACGATTGAAGAACGTCGTACGATGCCCGGTTTAGAAGCCGGACGTGAAGACGTGATTTTAGCAGGCGCACTGATCCTGTGGCGCGCGATGGAAACACTCGATTTTCCGACGGTGCGGATCTCTACCCGTGGACTTCGGTACGGTGTCTTAGTTCTGAGCTAAATAAGTGCGAATCGAGCGCGCGAGCTCTGGGTCGCGGCTCTCTAAACGCTTCAGAAGCGAATCCCGAAAACTTGCGTCCGCAACTTGAAGGAGCTGAATGACTTGGGCGAAACCATCGACGCGAACAGCGTCCTCAGGTTGATTCGCAGGAGCCTTGGCATTTCGATTCCGTTCGGTTGTGTTCATGTTACGTCTCCTGACCCTTAGGTCTCGATGTCTACGCCGGCCTTCTTGCCGAGCTTGTGTTGAATGTAATTGTGCCGAGCGATTTTCTTCTCTGATTGGTGGAGCTGTTCAGATTGCAGGGCCACTTCTTTTTTAATCTTGTCGATTTTCTCGTCTTCGATGCGTTTGTATTCCTCGACTCGAGCCTGGGTCATGGTTTTCACCTTTGCCACTTCGGCTTCGCCCACTTTCTTCTCTTTCTCGACGCGTTCTTCGTTCGCGGCGCGGACGTTGTTCAGGCGCTCTTCGAGGTTTGCAGCTTCTTGGGAAATTTGAACGTCGTAGGCGGAACGGAGATTCTGCAGGGTGTCCGCATGATTCTCGATCGCTTTTTCGGTCGACATCGCCTGACGATCTTGAAGTTCCTTCAATTCGTTCTTATGGCGATTTTCGATTTGGGCTCGCATGTTCTTGAGCCGAATATCCTCGGCCTGAACGTTTGCGACTTCTTTAGGCATTCCCTTGCCTCCTGCCTCTATTTTGCATGACGGGGGAAGTGAAAGGCAAATATCTTGACTCACTAAGTCGCATTTTCTGCCTAGTTTGAGGCGGGATTCGTGAGGCGACAAGATTTTGACAGTCTCAATAGGGTGGCGGGAACCCGTGCTCTCCCGATATATTTCAGTTCAAGGCTTTAAACAGATGGAGAAGGACCTCACATGGCTGAATCACTCGTTTTCTTAGGCGCAAAAAGAACCCCGTTCGGAGCCTTCGGCGGATCGTTAAAAGATGTGACCCCGACCCAGTTGGGAGTTCATTCCTCAAAAGCGGCGCTGGAACAATCGCGGGTTCGCCCGGATCAAATCGACCATGTCATATTCGGAAACGTTCTCCACTCGGCGCCGGATTCCATCTATTCGCCTCGCCACATCGGACTCTATAGCGGAGTACCGATTCACGTTCCCGCACTCGGAATCAATCGTCTCTGCGGTTCGGGCTTTCAAACGATCGTCGAAGCTTACCAACAGTTCTGCGCGGGCGACTCCTCGGTCGCTCTCGTTGGCGGAATCGAAAACATGAGCATGACTCCCTACGCGATTCGGGGCGCGCGTTGGGGACTACGCATGGGTAATAACCAAGTCATCGATATGATGAACGAAGCGCTCACGGATCTTTACAGTGGAACTCCGATGGCGATTACCGCAGAGAACCTGGCCATCCAATATAAAATTTCGAGAGAAGATGCGGACCTTTTAGCGCTTCAGTCTCAGCGGAAAACAAAAGCAGCCCTCGATGCAGGCCGTTTTACGGATGAAATCGCACCTTTTCCGATTGTTGGAAAGAAAGGGGACACCGTCCTGTTGTCCAATGACGAACACCCTCGCCCGCAGACGGATGCAGCGGGGCTTGCGAAACTAAAACCGATTTTCAAAAAAGATGGACTCGTCACGGCCGGAAACTCCTCCGGAATCGTCGATGGCGCCGCTTCGATTGTGGTTTCGACTGAGTCGCGCGCGAAGAAGGAAGGCTGGCAGCCACTCGGTCGCATGGTTTCCTACGGGATCGTCGGATGTGATCCAAAGATCATGGGAATTGGACCTGCCCCTGCGACCCGCCAAGCACTCCAAAAAGCCGGAATGAAGCTTGAGCAGATGGATCTCATCGAAGTGAACGAGGCGTTTACGGCTCAGGCGATCGCGGTCGAGCGAGAACTCGGATTAAACCGAGAGATTTTGAACGTGAACGGTGGTGCTACCGCGATCGGACATCCGCTCGCGGCGAGTGGCACCCGGATCATCACCACTCTTCTCTATGAGCTTCGCCGCCGTAAAAAGCGCTATGGTTTAGGAACCGCTTGCATCGGCGGCGGCCAAGGCATCGCGATCATTGTTGAAGCTTTCTAAGCGCGTGAGCTGAGCCGTGAGGTGAGGGGCCAATGAAGAAAAAGTGGGTTCTTTGGGTTTTCCTTTTCATATTCTTGGGGCTTTTTGTTCGCGAGATTTCGCACCTTTTCGGCTCTGGACGAGTTTTAAAGTGAGTGTTAGCCTTTTGACATGAGCGAGAAAACAACCGAAAAGACCACGACTCCAAAGACTGAGAAAACGATCGAGTTGAAACTGATGGGTCAGCGGATCGTTTTGAAGACCCAGGCTGAAAGCGATCGCGCCGATGAGGTCACAAAGCTCGTGAAAGCTCGGATCGAAATGGCCGAACAACGTTTAAAGACCGGAGCCGCTCCTCAATACTCCGCGCTCCTCGCACTTTTTGATCTCGCCGAAGAATACATCGAAGCGAAGAAACGCGTGGCCCGTCACCAGGCTGAAGTCCGCACCACCGCTCAAAGCTTGGGCCGAATGTTCGATATCGTTCCTCCATCTTGAAGAGCTGAGGAATTCGGGTGAGTGATCCAAAGACGAACCCAATCCCTGAGCTTCGAAAATCGATACTCGCGATTCGTAAAAACCTATCTGAATCCGAATGCGCTACACTGAGCGAAGCTGCAGTCGCGCGACTTCTCGGTTATCTCGAATCAAAGAAAGCGCTGAAGCTAGGGACCCTCGCCGCGATTTATCGGGTTCACCCCTCGAACCCTACGCGCGAACTGGATCCGAAACATTTGGTAGAGTTACCGGAAGCGCACGGGGTGGATTTCGCTTATCCCCGCATATTGAGTCCGCTTGAAGGTTTGATGGATTTTTCGCTCGCTTCCCACCCGAGCGATTGGGTGAATGGCGCATTCGGGTTTCAAGAACCGAAGTCGGATCTCCCGGCCGTCGATTTGAAATCCATTGCTTGGGTTTTGGTGCCCGGAGTTGCGTTTGGAAGAAAGGGGGAGCGCATCGGTCGTGGGGGAGGCTTTTATGATCGGATGCTGCCTCGGATGCCGTCTGCTCTCCGAATCGGGTTTTGTTACGAGTTCCAGCTTCAGGAGTCCTTACCTCAGAGTTCGTGGGACGAAGAAATGGATGTCATCGTTACGGAGTCGCAGGTGATTGAGGTAAATCCACTAAAAAATGGCTGATTTTTTCATTAAAATCGAGTCTTGCACTTCTTCCTGAAAACGCATAAATCCAGGGACCATTGAGTTTCCCGGCCTCTCTAAAAAACGGGTTAGAAAGCTCCTGACTTGAAAATCCTATTCTTTGGCGATGTCTACGGTCGCCCCGGTCGAGAGGCCGTAAAAACAGCAATCGAAAAAATCACTAAACTTCATCAGATCGACTTCATTGTCATCAATGGAGAAAACGTCACGCATGGGAACGGAATCTCCCCCGACATGTGTGAGGAGATGTTCGCCTTGGGTGTGGACGCGATCACGCTCGGAAATCATGCCTGGGATCAGAAAGCGATCATCCCGTACCTAGCGACTACAACGCGTGTCGTGCGACCTCTCAATTATCCTGATCATCCTGCCTACAAGTGCCCCGGGCGTGGGTCGACCGTGCTCGAGTGCTCCAAACGAAAACGCTCCGATGGAAAACCGATTCGACTCGGTATCGTTCAAGTGATGGGTCGAGTATTTATGGATGCTCTCGACTGTCCTTTCCGCTCAGCCGAAAAGGAAGTGGATCGTTTCCACGATCTTGGAGTTCAGTCGATTCTGGTCGACTTCCATGGTGAAGCGACTTCTGAGAAACAGGCGTTCGCGCATTTTATGGATGGGAAAGTGAGCGCCGTAGTGGGAACTCACTCCCATGTTCAAACAGCAGACGAACGCATCCTGCCCGGAAAGACCGCGGCCATAACCGATGTGGGAATGACCGGATGTTATGACTCGGTCATTGGAGTAAAAAAGGAACTTTCGATTCAGAAATTCCTCTCCAAACGTCCCGTTCGGTACGAAGCAGCCGAAGGACCGGGTGGTTACGGTTGTGTCGTCATTGAAGTCGATGAGGAAAGTGGAAGAGCACTTTCGATTATCCGCTACAGAGAAGCGGTTGCTTAAAAGAGCCTTCGACGTTTATCCTAAATGCATGATGAATCTCACTTCGGGTGCACCGAGTTTTGATCCTCGCCAGGCGAAGTACGTCGAATTCATGCGCTTTGTTCAGGCGCATAATAATCGAGATCGCTTGGTCGTAAGTCGGAAGCTATTCAGCTTCGTCCTCTGGTGTTTCATCGCTCCTGCCATTGTTTCGGTGCTGATTATTGTGCTCGCGAACTCAAGCGTAATCCCAAAATCCGCTCGATCCTATCTCGATTGGGTGATGCTCGTTTTTCCCGTTCTTTATTCCCTTTATTTCGTAGGCGCTCAGCTCTTGAGTGGTGTTCCCAAGGTTTACCGCGAGGGTGGATTTGCTCAAAGTCTGGCTCAAGTCTTGAGCGAATACGGTTGGCGCGTTGGGGTTCTCAAGGAATTTAATCCAACTCCGGCGTGGACCACGGAGGATTGGGACTGGGTTACGCGAAACCTTGAAATCGATATTTCTCGCTTACAAGCGCGTGCTCGCTACCTGACTGGGCTTGCGGGATCGGTCTTCTTTCTCATCATGCAGGGGATCGATGCTCTGACTTTAGACGCGCAGTCGGCTGCGGCGACAGACTCGGGTCCTGCGCAGTGGGTAGGACTCGCGCTTTTTCTCACTCTCTTCTACATTTCTAGCCTTCAAACTCCGCAGAATCTTCAGCGCTACTTAAGTACCGCTCGTTTAATGCGAGATTATCGCGAAAAATGACGCATGCGCTAAGTGTCCGTATTTTCTGACTTTTCACCGTCATTTTTTTGACTTTCCCTTTGCAAAACCATCTTAAGCCCAAGAGAATCTAACCCATGATGAAACTCTGGATCGGCTCTTCGCGCCTTAGGGCGACCGTAATGTCTTCGTTCGTTCTCTTTCTCAGCTTCGTGACTCAAAGCTCTTTGGCCGAAGATAATTCGCCTAAATTGGCTAAACCTTTTTTTAATATTTGTTGTCGGTTTCTAAAAAAAGCGACCGCGACACCCGCACCCACGAAAAAGCCCACCGTGACTCAGCCGAATCCCGAGCCGACATTCGCACCTGAACCAACTCTCGAACCTACTCCTGTCCCCCAGGCGAAACGTGCAGCACCCGCAGCTCGACCCGCGGCAGCTCGCGCGGTCGCGCGTCCATCAAGCTCGAGTAGTTCGTCTAGCGGTGCCGTAGATTTATCGACGTTGACTACGTCTGACACCAGCAGCTCTGCTCCGAAATCGAGTTCCGTTTCGCGAATGCCGAAAACTACCCATGGTGGCTCAGGAGTGTTTCCGAATTTCAAATTCTATTTCGACTTCTTACTAAAGTATGCGCCTGGAGTTGATTCTCAGGCGAACCTCAGCTTCGATTCCTTCCACCAGATTATGATGGTTGAAATTGCAGCAACCCCAGAATTGAGCTTCATCACTGAGATGAGCACTTCACCTCGTTTTTTCGAAATGGATTATCAGGCGAATCCAAAGCTCATGTGGCGATGGGGAAAAATTTGGATCCCGTTTGACGACATGGCTCCCCACAATATTTTCGGCGGACGAATCAATACGAGTAAGCTTTTCGAAAACACCACGGACCGTCCTTTTTTACCCGACCTCTGGGCAGAGCTCGGAGTGGGTGCGAAAATCATGCTGACGGATTCCTCAGCGGCCGCGACTGAACTTCATCTCTATGTGACGAACGGGATTGGATCGGGCGGGAGTGACCCAACAGGCTCGGGTACCGCTTATCCAAACTTTGCGACTTCGAGCATCGGTGCAGACAACAATAACGATAAATCTTACGGTGCCCGGATCAGCGGAAAATTCTTTCAGCGCGCGAGTCTGGGTGCTTCCGTCTATCGCGGAGTATGGACCGATAAAGGTACTCCGAATAAAGGAATCACGCTGCTTGGGTTCGATGCTCAAATTCGTCCGACGAACGCGATTGAGCTTCGGACGGGTGTGATGGTCGGTGATGTTGGGCTTAATCCTCCATCCACAAAGGAGAGTTACTCCAAAGGCGGAGCCTACGTCGAAACAGGAGTGAAGTTTGGTGAAGACCAGAATACGAAATTTCTGCTTCGTGCCGGTGTCGTTCAAAACGACAGTCGCGTACGCGACAACTCCGATCGTAAGATCGTGGGCGCGACACTCTTAAAGCGCTTTGGTCCAATCGAAGCTTCGGTTCAGTATAGCCGAGACCTCCAGCGATTTGCTGGTAAAGACTTCTACAACTTCGGCGCAGTTCGTTTGGTGGCGGCTTTTTGACGAAAATCGGTTAGTAATCCTTAGAAAATCCAGAGAAGGCCTTCCTCGGCGGCAGGTTCGTCGTGGTATTCTGATCGTATTGTATGTCCCGCAATGTGATCGAACTCTCACAAAACCATATGGCCACGACCTTCACTCTGAGGGTCTCCTGTAATCCATTCGAAAATCGAGCTGTAGAGTCGATCCTTTCCGAAGCGCATCGGCTCATCTCAGAGATCGAGAGTGAAGTTTCCGAATTCTGCAGCGACTCCGAACTCTCTAAAATTAATGAAACTACTGTTGGGTTCACTCGTCATCCGCAGACAGAATCCCTCCGAGATCTACTCCGATTGTCGAGTCGAATATTTCAGGAAACGAATGGCGCTTACGACCCAAGTTTTAGAAGTGAAGGGGTTGGGAATTTTCAGGATCGATTTGATTATGATGCTAAGACGGGCGCGATCAGAAAAAAGCTCCCTCACGCGAGATTAGGATTTGGTGCGATTGGAAAGGGCTACGCTCTCGACCGAGTGAGGACTGTGCTCGAGCGGGGTGGGATTACAGATTACCTTTTATCAGCTGGTGGATCGAGTCTGGTCGTCGCGGGGATGAAATCTCAGCATCAAGTCTGGCCGCTCGCATGGAGCTGGGAAAAAATCGAAGATTCGTACTACGGAAAAGAGATTCTCTATACCCCACGCGGTGGGACGTTTGCGATCGGAGTTTCAGGCTCTCTCGAACAGGGTGAACACATCGTGAGAACTGATCACGAGCAGCAACTGCTCAGTAGCTGGATCTCGGGGCCCTCTGCCGCAGAGTCGGACGCTTATTCTACGGCGGTATACGCCGGAGGCTGGGAGAAATCTCAAGAATGGTTTGGAAAATTGCCGCGTCGATATGCGCGAGCAGGCATTTTTAAAGATGATCAGGTTTTAGTTTGGGACGGAGAGTTTCAGAGCCGTTTCGGAAGTTTAGATCAATCAGACAAGCAAAGGAAAACGTCATGAAGGGTTTTAGGTCAGCTCGGAATGGGATCGTGTTCAGTTTAATCGGATTAATCTCCCAAGCGCGTGAGGCGTTTGCTGTGGAGTTTGAACAACTCGGGAAGGCCGTAGCGGGCGTCTTGGGTACGACGAAAGCCTTCAAAAAAACGATTCCATCTGGAAAAGATAAAGTCGATGTTTTTTACGCAAAAGACGGTTCCGGAAAAGCTTCAAAATACGCTTTCATTGAAAAGGGGATCTACGAACCCAACTGCACTCACACATGGGTCATTGGAGTAGACGCGAGGACAAATAAGGTCGAAGAGATTCGCGTGGTAGAATTCAGCTGTCAGCATGCGTATCCAACGCGAGCAGGATCCTACTTGGATCAGTACAAGGGTAAAGGCCCGGCGGACGTGAAGAAGCTTGATTCCGACATCATGACGATCGCGAAAGCGACGGGTTCCAGTAAACTCACGACCGACGCTGTTAAGCGCTCGATCATCAACGCGCAGAGATTAAAAGGTAAGCTCTAAACACTCGTTCAGAGACCCTGAAGAATATCGAACTCCATCTTAATCTGAGTTCCTGCGGCGGAGCCGCGTGGATTCACGATCAGCGCTGGGAAGGACGCGAGCTGCTTCGTTGTTCCAGCCGCGACCTGGGTATCGACCGAGAAATAACTACTAGCCGTAGTTTGAGTCACGTCATCCAGGATGAATGTGATCTTTTTCACGCGTACAGCATGGCCTGCAGCCGCGATGATGCGTGGATTCGAAAAACGATAAGTAGTCGGAGAGCTCGATGAATAACTCACGTCGAGTTTGAACTGAGATCCAACTAGATTTGCGCTTGCAGGGTTAGGTGCCGCGCCCAAGTTCCAAGTGAGCGTTTCTGTCACAGCTGCGCTTGTCGTATTAATCGTCAAAGCGCTTAATGTCATTTGAGAGAGCGCCGTACCGTTATTCTCCTGGGTCGCCCAGCTCATGAGCTTCGTACGCAGGTCCGCGACGAAAGCTGCTCCACCGCACGCTCCACATCCACCGCCGTGGTTCACGATACTCGCCTTTTGAAGGAGGATCGAAGCGTCGATATTCGCAAAATTCATTCGAGGCTTGGATTCTTTATATGAGTCCGTCGCGTTGGCTACCGCAAAAGGCGCGAAGTAGGAGAGTCCACCCGGTACGTGACAACCTTGGCAGTTCGTAACGAGAACTTGGTGCGGACCCGTAGCCGCCTGAAACTCCGCTAAGCCTTGTGGGATAATGATTGTGTCATTCGGATTGGGAGGAGTGTAACCACCCAGGTCGAATGGCTTCACAGTCCCGCCGCCACCATCGGGTGCGTTAGCATATTCCGCACAGGTCGCTGCATCGCCTGCCTCCGCTTTTTTCCAAATCTCAATACGAGATGCGGTCTGCGAGGAGAACGTAGCCCCGCAGTTCGTGCAGTGATTCGGGTCAGCGACCTTTCGGACGAGTGCGCTGCTTGAAACGTTCGTAAAATTTACGCGTGCCTTCACCGCGATGTACGCGACCGACACCGTGGCAGAGCCTTGGGCTGAGCCGTGACATCCGTTACAGTTTTGGACCAGAGAGGGGTGAACGGCGACTCGAAATGCGTTCTGAGCGCAGTTCGAAACGCTTGAAGTCGCGCTATTGGCGAGGTTATACACCTGAAGAAAACCTGCGTCCTCTTCTTCGATATTTTTCACCATTCCGCAGCCGTTCATCAGGAGAGCAAACGTCGTAGCGACGATCGCTAACCCAAGGCCGCGAAAGAGTTCCCCTGATTTTTTCGTTCCCCTGATGGTCATAAATTTCTCTTCTTTACGCGATCCGAAGTATCTTATCGATGTCAGCACCCGTGACTGGGTTTGTGAGGCCAGCTTGGGACGCTGCTGAGTCGGCGACTTGGTTATAGACGTCACGCCAGTTCGCTTGACCGCTGAACTTGAGATAATTTGCGAATACTGCAAGAGTCGCGGCTTCGACGCTCCACTTACCGTTCAAATAATTCATGTCTGCGGCTTGGCCTTGGGTAAAAGAACCGATCTGATTCACCATCACTCCCGCATCTGTGCCGGACATTAAGTTCGGCCGTCCAGCTGGATCGAATGCGAATACCAGTTTAATTCCCGCCTGTCCGCGGTCCGAAGTCCAGGGAGCGGCTATGTCGGTGGCAGAGTCAGCCGAGCGGACAGCCCCATCGGAGGTAACGACTAAAAAGAGTTTCGAGCCGGAAGCTTGAGCGGAACGAAGCAGTCTGCCCACGATCGTGCCTGCTTCAGAATCGCGGGTGTCACCAGTCGTGCGAGTGTTGTCGTGGTAATCGTATCCACCGATTCTTAGATCGACGGCTCCTGCCTGCCGGTTCAGCGCATTATAGGCGCAAGAAGCAAAAACCTTATTTCGATCTCCGCCGTTCGTTCCTGCATTGATTCCCCAGATGTCATTGTAACCTTGGGTATTCGCGATACTTGGATCGGTGATTGGGGCAGGATTATCGGCCGAATCAAAGTTTGCTTGCGTTGCGCAGCCGGTGAGTTCTTTCACGATCGCTCCGTTAGCGGTTGAAGTGAGGAGCGCGTTCGCTCGGCTGTCGGAGAGCGATTTCAATAATCCAAAAAGTTTCAATTTCTGCGAATTCGTCATGCTACCGAGCGGTTCCGCGATTGAAACGGCGTTCGATAAGTCTGCTACGGTTCCAACGGAGAGAGGTGAGGGAGGTGCGATAAATGCTGGTACGTTGCCTCGTCCACCATTGATGATCGTGCCCACATTTGATCCAACAAGGCCTGCCTTAGAAATGAGGCCATCCGCGCCAATGCGGTTTTCGTCACTGTCGTCACGCGACTGGACGCAGACCGTGAAGATCGCGGTTTTCGCCTCGACGCCCGTTCCAGCGAGCTGAGTGCTCAGTGCCTTGTAAAAACCACTATTGAAAAACCAACGGTTTACGCCCATGAATGAGTCGTACTTGTTTCCGGTTGTGGATCCCGCCCGTGGTAAGTCCATTACGCTGCGACTTCCGAGTCCCATTAAACTTAAGCTATCTGGTACTAATCCACTTGTGGTGATCGGTAAGAGATGGCTGTATCCAGCCCACCCACCGCTTAAATGGAGATTGATGTAAGGAGCGAGCACGGAACCTCCTGAAGAGACAGTCGGACAGTCCGCCATTGCTGATGCTGACTTAAACAGCATGCTGAGAACAGTTGGAGCCATGATCGATGCGGCAAATGGGATGACACCCGCACTCAAGAAATCACGCCGAGTCACGAGCTTGTGATCTTCGTGCAAGATGATTCCCTTGCGCTTTGCTTCTTCAATTTTTTTCTTCGTACTCATATCAATCCCCCCGGATTGAGTAGTTCAAATTCTAAATCCAAAAAAACTCTAGTTCTGGATAGCCTCCAGGCTAGCAAGCATGGCAGTGCAGACGATGATAATTCCCTGCTTCGCCTGCGCAGCGCTCAAAGCTGTATAGTTTGTGACGGTGGTCTCAGTACGGGTACCATCGGCCGCGACCGTAACGTTCACAATGAGCATTTCATTTAAAATCGCAGTGACTTCAGCAGAAGTGGCTTCGCGGCCCCAAAACGCTCTGGCCATCCTCTCGACCATGCGAACTTTCGCGGTTTTTCCACCAATAACCGCCTCGAAGTTATTCGTAGACCCGTTCTGAAGACTGAAGTCCTTAAAAAATGCGCGGCTCGCAAGATCCGGAATCGCGCGTTCTTGATTGTAAAGATCTTGGCAAACATTCGCGGCCAAAGTCGAAATCGAGAGCCACATCGCTGCGTTGATTTCCGTTGGACTTCCTTTTTGTGCGTAAGTCGTTCGGTTTTGGTTGTAAATCTTCAGCGTGTCGCTACTCGGAGTGGTACCGGTCACGCGATTCATATTTTTTAATACGTTATCGAAGGACACAATGGATACTGCCGGCATCAAGTTCGCGGGTGGATTAACAGCCATGCCATCACCGATGGGCCGTGGTCCTGTTGCGGTACTCGAATTCGATTGTTCTAAGTCTGTGTTGCTCACAATTCCTCCCACCAAGCAGGAGGATCCGCTCAAAAGGAGAGAAGTCGCGAGCACGACTTGTAATCTTTTTCTCATTTTTAAAGTCATCGAAGTCATCCTCGATCTATCCCCTCTAAAAAATCTTACAGACAAGAAGCCGCCAGCGTCTCAAAGAGATCTCTGAGATCGTAGCCACCGCTTGCGAACTTATCGCCAACATCATCCAGGTAGTCTGTCATCGCAGCTGAAAATCCGGGTCCGAACGGATCTTGGCGACAAACCTCAAAGAATACCTTCTTCGCCATACACTGTGGGAAAGCTTGAGAGCGGGCGATCATTCGTCCGTATTCACGAAGACCTTCACCGGATTTATCGATGAATCCAAACTTCGCACCTAAGGTCGTATCTGCGAATAGGTTTACCCATTTACTATCGGTAGTGATGTTTCCGTCAGCGTAAATCACATTGTGATTCATTTTCCACGCGACGGGATATTTAGTTCCACCGGAGTTAAAGAGCTCGTTGATGTCCGGTCCTTTGTCATTTCCCGCGCCCATGTTCGTGTTCCGGAGCGGGTCATAAGTGTTATTTCGAGCGTCGGTCAACTTCATGGTATTCTTCGTTTCATTCGCCGCATCCGTGCCGTTCTTGATGTAGAACGGGGCATACTTTAGGATACCGTTTTCAAAGTGAAATGCCGCGAAAGCTCCACGCTCCGCGTCCATACTGCTGTGACAGCTGGCGCACTCATTCCTAAATTGAGGTAGGCTGTTCGGCCCGTTTGGGAATCGCTCGACGTCGCGAGCAACGAACATATCGCTCGCTTCAGTTGTTCGAGCCTGATCCTTAGGAGCGCAGAGAAAGTATTCGTAAATTTTTTCGCGAACCCTCCGGTTTGTCCCTGCGATGAAATGTGCTTCTGCGAATGATCGTGAAGTAATGATACCAGCAGGGTCGGGGTTAATTTGTGTCCCCGCAGGCGAATAAAGTTTCTGTTCAAACCCCGTTGGGAGTGCATCTAAGTTGTCGCGATTGAGTCCTGCCAGCGCACATTTCAGCGGTACTCCTGTGCCTTCGACAAGCGAGTAGTGGTCATTCGTTTCGATGGTTGCATTGCTGGTGTAAAGATCATTGTCTTTGAAAAAAAGCGATTCTTTCCCTCGGTAGAGGAAGTTACCAACTAGGAGTTGTCGGGCGTCCACGCGATCTCGGGTGACGCCGACTACGGTAGCGATAAAATCGTTGAGTGGAACATCGTTCACTTGAGCGCGGGTCGACATTTTCGCAGCGAATTTTCTTACGGTGACATCGAGGAACCCGTTGTCTTCCGAAACCATGCGGGCAGCTTCTTTATAG
>CAYOJT010000040.1:0-14159 GCA_964404365.1 uncultured Bacteriovoracaceae bacterium | reverse complement strand
AACTATGTCGAAAAATTAGCTTAATAAGTGTTGAAAAAGGGGGTGCACTACATTTTTACGGTTCGCCCGGCAGGATGCGTACTTTCGCGAAGCGAAAGCGGGCGAGTGTAGGACTGCACGAGTAGTAAAAATGTTTTTATTTCTAGAGACCAAAGAGTGATCGCTAAATTCAGAATTGGCTTGTTTGTGGCTTTGTTTTTTAAAGTGGTCGGGATGGTAGGATTCGAACCTACGACCCTCTGGTCCCAAACCAGATGCGCTAGCCAGGCTGCGCTACATCCCGACACTTGTGTGGACAGAAATAGAGGTATACCTAAAGAATTCGTTTTTGGACAGACGCTCGGAGGGCTCTCGTTATAAAAATTCTGCTTTTCTGCTCGAACCCGAATAATACGAAAACCTACGCCATTTCAGAAACTTAACGCGACGAATAAAATTAAGGCTTGTCTTCCCGATCCCTGCTCCTGCTCTGGAGCACTTCCACGCCGCACCCCAACCATTTCCAATCCCTCCCAAAACACGCGCGGTAAAACGATCTCAACACGGAGGATCCCATGAAATATAAAATTCCCTTAGTTCTTAGCCTTCTCGCTCTAGCCCCCTTCACCGTCCAAGCTACAGATTCGAAAGACGATCTCTGCACCATTCAGCGCTACAGCGTAATCTACGGCGGCGTGGTCGAAACCTACAGAGACTCAAACTGTTACGTCGCTCAGAACTATTGCGATGAAGATGTGAGAGCGGCGCCAGCTGACCCCGATGCAGGTGGTTACTCACAGGAGTGCAAAAAACCAGAAGAGCGAATCACATCGGCGAGCGTTTCATACACGCTCTACCACCGCGGAATTGTTCAAACCACAATCGGCGCCACTCGCTACGATACGAGCTACCCAGAATACAACGCTGAGCGAGCAGCCTATAACAAATGCTCTCGAGAGCGAGAATCACGAGCGAAATCTTCGCCTGATTACTTCAGTTACATTTCAAACTCGAGCTGCACCCGTAATTAAAAATTCCGAGATCTATAAAAAGGGGGAGCAAACCTTATGGGTTTACTCCCCCTTGCGTCTGTAAGATTTTCAGTATCCTTTAGATCCGCGCGATCGGCTGACCACCCTGGCTCCAAACAAAATGCCCAATCTGGCCAAGGAGCTGATCCAGGTCCCCTGCCACATCCCGAAATGAAGGGGGATTTACGGCGTCCAAGCGACGATCCACCAGTTCGTAAACTCGCTGCGCCTGAAGAGCCACTTCGGTGCGAGAAATTCGCTCGCCTAATTCAGATACACGCTCAAGCTCTACGAGGAGCTCTGACCACGCCTCTTTCTCAAAGGATTTTCGGATCTGATTCGACACTTCCCGCAACTCACGTACAACCGCTTTCCCACTCATTGGGACTCCTTCGATTTCTTCCATGAAACTGCTTAGGCCTAGATTCGACCAGTGTAGCGAGCGCTTGCAGCATTCGTCAAATCGCCAACCCTAAAGATGAGACTAATCCCTTAAAATCCGCTCCCAGCGCGGGTGTCGGGATTTTGACTGTCGATTTTAGCACCCACTCTCATTGACCCGCCTCGATTTTTTCAACTACCATTAAATAAGGAGGGGATTTCAATTTGCCCTTCCGAAATCCCCCTCACCGCTACAAAGACAGTACGCGTAACTCTCGCGTGAGATTCGGTTATGGATGATCGGATCAGCTGGAGTTCGCAACCCAAGGTCGAAATGGAGGTCTATCATGGGTCGATCGATTCTTACGGGTCTGGTTCTGATTCAATTGTTCGGTCTAGGAGTTCTCGCGTGGGCGGGTTCGGAGCGAGGAGATAGGCGCGAGCCGGCTTCTATCCTTCGAAGCGATGCAAGGCGAGACCTGCTGGGAAGTTTCAAAGGCATACTCAGCTGCGAGATGCCGGAAGAAAATACGGGCGAAGCTTGCATTCTGAAGCTCACTCAGGAAAGCGGCGACATCCTCACAATTCCGGCTCATAACCAAGCGATGCGCATGTTTCAGTCTGGACGGACAAACGTCCTGATTGAGGGTGAGAAGCTCGGAAACAGCCTCAGGATTCGCTCCATCAAGGCGCTCTAATCGCGAAAACAAAACAGGAACCGCGGCGCGTCGCGGCGCATTAACGATCTTACAAATTCCAAAAACCCCACTCTCGTACCGCTTGTACGGTTGTGGAGTTTCCTCCAAAGAGAACGGGGGATCTTAAAGCGCACACAATGGCGCATTAGGATCCCCCGCTTGTGTTTTAGGGCATCACCCAACTCCCCATCTCGAATTTGGCGTCTGGGCCGAGCTATGCTAGTTTTTTCTCATCTATGATGAAACTCGATCGCGAAAAGTACATTGGGATTCTCCGCTCTGAAGGTCTTCACAACGCCATCACTGCCCTACACCGGGACATGGAACGCGTAGAAAACGAAACCTTCGAAGGTCGCGATGGATACAACCCAGACATGGTCGCCTACCTCGGCGAGCTTCGCGAGTTCTCACGCCAGCTCTGGAAAACTTCGCTCGAAGAAGACATCAAAGACCAATCCAAAGGCGCTTAACCCTGAACTTCGATCAATTTCTTAATCAGGCCTGGGCCGAACACGGGAAGGATCCTGCGGCCGTTGCGGCGCGATTTCCGTCCGCGTTCACTCTCCTTCAAAAACCAGAAGACATCGGCCTACTCGCTCATCTTTCAACCCACGTGTATGGGGAACATTTAGGGCAATGGAAAGAAGGCATCCTCTTTCTCGAAACCCTAAAAACCTCTCCCCATTTCAAACCCGAGTCGGACGCCGAAACGACGATCCTAAGATCTCAAGCGATCCTGGCCCTCTGCTCGGGTTCGGACACTGCTACTGCAGGGTTTTCAACTTCGGATCGGATTCGAATTTTCTCTCTCGGTGCGTCCGCTCTCGCGTCCCAGGGTCAGACTGAACGCGCCTGCGAATATTTCGAAACGGCCCTTCAACAAGCCTCTTCAGGCCTCGACCCGAAAGATCCTGCCGTCCGGGCGCTGGCGATCACGGGAAACAACCTCGCATCGTCGCTCGAAGAAAAATCTACCCGCTCTGACCTCGAGAAAGGGCTCATGCTGTTAGCTGCGAAAGCAGCGCGGGAATACTGGGAGATCTGTGGGACATGGCTTGAAGTTGAGCGTGCTGAATATCGACTGGCCATGAGTCATATTAAAGCCGGAATTCCGAATCAGGCTGTGATCCATGCGAAGTTCTGTATCGAAATCGCGGATTTGAATAATGCCCCACCGCTTGAGTTTTTTTTCGGGTTTCAGGCGCTTGCGCTCGCTGAAAAGGCGCGCGGAAATATGGAACAGTTCAAATACGCGCTCCATGAAATGAGCGAAGAATTCAAAATCCTGACCCCCGAAGATCAGGCCTGGTGTAAAGCATCGCTGGATCGAATGATTGAGTAACGAAGATTAAGACTGAGCTTCGAAGCTTGAGGTCTCGGTAGGTGGCTCCTTCGAAAATACACTCGAATCATCCTCAATCAAACTCACAGTCCCGGAAATTAGCTCGTGAAGAGCTCGCTTCTTGGGATGAAATCCTACCATCAAATACCCCACTCCTAACGTAATACCTGAAATGATGGTTGCAAAGTACCGACCCGCGGACTGTCCGAGTGTAAGCGCTCCTCCGGTTTGATAGTCGCGAACGACGATCTTAAACATGCGTTTTCCTGGAGTAGAACCCCACTTGTAATGAAAGGTAATGTAATAAGGAATCGCAAGGAAAACCGATGCCCCGAACTGAATGAACTGAATCTGAGTGCCCGTGAAAGCGGCGATTAACCCGCCTTCTGGTTTTGTCACAAAATAAACAAGAAGCATCGCTGCGAAGCCCAGAACGTAAGATCCGATCGTCACAATCACACTATCGACAATCGAAGCCACCACTCGAATCCAGAAGCCTGCATATTGGAACTGGTATTTTGATTCAGTCATATCCTTATCCTACCCCAGATTTTCTTTTGCCCAAAAAAACTAAAATACGGCTCGGGTCCGAGAGCGCAATCATCATCCCCGAAAAAATAAAAAGCGACGCGAAAATCATTCGAAGAGTCACAACTTCCCCCATCCAAACCCAAGAGAATATCCCGGCGATGATGGGCTGAAGGTTAATAAAGAGCGCAACTCGCGAAGCTTGAGCGTGTCTCAATGCCCAGAAGTTCAAATAATAGGCAGTCACGGTTCCAAAGCCGATCGAAAAAATCATGCGTGAAAGCATGGGGGTAAAATCCATACTGAAGTCGACCTGCCTCCACTGAGGAATCGCAAGTAACCCGATGCCGATCGTCCCATAGAGAAATAAAAATGCCCCACTCCAAAGCGGATCGTTCTTCTCGAAAAACTTTTTCGAGTAGGAAAGAAAGATTCCATAAACGACGCAGTTAAAGAGAGTCAGCGCGTCCCCGAGCACCGTCGTACTCTTGATGTTGAAGTTCTCAATGCCCCGAAGGGCCAAAACCCCAAAGAGCGCAAACAGAAAACCGATCGCGCGATTCCAAGTGAATTTTTCTTGTCCCCGAACCGTGACGATAAAAAGAGTCGCAAGCGGAATGAGTGAATTCAAAATCGCGCTATTTGTCGCGGTTGTGTAGCTCAGACCCAAGATGAATGAGCTCTGATTCAAAATCGTTCCGCCCAGAGAATAGATCGCAAGCGGGAGCAAAAATTCACGGTTAAATTTCGGACGAGGCCGACCCGACAAGAAACAAAATAAGAAAAAGAAGCACGTCGCGACCGCAATTCGAAAACTCGCCCAAGCCATGGGCGGCAGCTTATTTACGATCTCTTTTAAAATGACGTAATTCAGCCCAAAACAGAACTGCACACCGATTAAGGCAAGCGTCACGGCTCCGATTCGACCAGGTTTAGGGGGAGAGAGATCCGACATGATTCCCCTTCATTTTGACCCGAAACCCACTCAAACCCAAAACAAAACGAGCATGAGGCCCATGCCCCATGCTCGTTTAAATCTTTCAAATCAGCCAGAACTTCAGCTCATTTGATGGGAACCAACTCGAGGTTGGTTTAGCCCTATTACTTCAAGGTCTTTTGACCTGGCTTCCAGTTCGCTGGGCAGAGTTCGCCCGTCTGGAAAGCAGCCAAGGTACGGAGCGTCTCGTCCACCGAGCGGCCAACGCCGAGTGCGTTCACCGATGCGTGCTGAAGAACGCCGTTTGGATCGATGAGGAAGGTTCCGCGAAGAGCGATTCCTTCGTTTTCGATCAGAACGCCGTAGGACTTCGAGATCTCGTGGTTCGTGTCGCCGAGAACTGCGTGCTTCACTTCTTTCAAATCGCGTTCAAACCAGGCTTTGTGGCTGTAAACGGAGTCGGTCGAACAAGCGAGGACTTCGCAGTTCAGCTCTTTGAATTTCGCTTCAGCTTCGCCGAATGCGCGAATTTCAGTTGGGCAAACGAAGGTGAAATCGAGTGGGTAGAAATAGAGGCAAACCCATTTGCCTTTATAGTCTTTGAGGCTGACGTCTTTGAATTGACCGCCGACATAAGCTTTCGTTTTGAATTCTGGGGCCATCTGGCCAACGCGTACTGACATAAATATCTCCTTCTTGAGAGTGTCTAATTTTTTAGGTCTCACCAAGCTACAGCGATTTTTAAGGCTCGCAAATGAAAAAGGGCGGAAGGAACATCCCTCCGCCCTCTTAAGTTTTTCGCTCCGCGCTGATTACTTCGAAAAGGTACGAGCCTTCAAGCGCTTATCGTAGTTATCTAAACCAGTTTGGCCAGGAGCTACGTTCGAGTCGGCATTCGCGTCTTTCGCCATCTGCGACATAGCCATATCGATCGAAATCGATTTAGCTTCCGCGACACCGCCGGTATCGGATTTTGGATCGATACCTATCGCAACCCAGTCACTCGGAGAATCCTTCAGAGGATTTGGATTAAAGGACGTCACATAGTGCGCAAGCGCCCAACGATCGTCCTGCGGGAGAGTTCCGAACGAAGCCATCTTTCCAACACCTTCTTTCAGGGTTTTGAAAATCTGGGATGGCTTACGACCATTCAACCAGCCAGCATCTTGAGTAAAGTTACGAGGTTTTGGATTGAGTGCTGCCGCAGCAGGACCATTCCCCATACCCTGATCTCCGTGACATGCTACACAGTTCTGCGCAAAAACCGTTTTTCCGTGCGCGACGAGTTCCGGCGTAGGTTCCCAAGGTTTCTTGAAATTGCTTGAACCTTTACCTGGCGCCAAGAGCGGCTGACCCCTGGTGGTGTACACATTTCCGCGGAACCAAATGTCGGCTCCCGTGAGCGCGATGAAGATCGCTAAGAAGATAAAACTCGAACAGAAAATCACGAGGTTCGACTTATTATCTTTCGCAAGGTTCATGAAAATCAAAGCCACGAGCGCGGCTTTCACCGTCGCAACGAGTATCCCCACAAAGTAGTTCACTACTCCTAAATGGACGTATGAAAGAGCTACCGTGATGATCGTCAGCGCGAGAAGCACAATCCAAACTTTTACCGCAAGCGCTGTGGGTAAAATATAGTGGTGACCGTGGCCGCCGCTGCCATTATTTCCGTGTCCGTTATCGTGTCCGTGTGAAGCCATGAATTGATTCCTTCTTCAAATCAACCGAGCAAATACAGCATCGGGAAAAGGTAGATCCAAACCAAGTCGACGAAGTGCCAATAAAATCCAACCAACTCGACTGGCGTGTAAAATTGAGGGCCGATCTCACCGCGGCGAACGCGGAACATCACCCAAGTGATCAAACACATTCCGACCACAACGTGGAACGCGTGAACACCCGTCATCATAAAATAGAAGGAGAAAAAGGTCGGAACGTGCGGAACATCCTTCAGACCTTCATAGTGGTAAAAACCACCCGGAAGCATTCCTTCGTGAATCTTGTGACCGTACTCGAAGTACTTCACGATCAAAAATCCGAAGCCGAACGCGACCGTTAATCCAAGCCAACGTAAACACTTCGTGATTTCCCCACGTTGAGCAGCGCTCACACCGAGAACCATAGTGAGCGAACTGGTGAGGAGAATCAGAGTGTTCGTCGCACCCATCGGCACGCTCAGAAGCTTATGCGCTTCATGGAATGCCTGAGGGTAAAGATGGCGCATGATCAGGTAACCAACGAAAATAGCTCCGATCATGAGGACTTCCGTCACCATGAAAATCCACATTCCCTCTTTCGAGGCTTCGAACTCATGCTCAGCGCTGTCGAAGTGATGCGCGTGATGATGGGGTTGAATTGGGTGAGCCATTAGACGTTTGCTCCTTTGTATTCATACGGCCATTTACTGCCGTCTGGAATGGTGTGGAAGTTTTCGTGCGGAGGTGGCGATGGAGACTGCCACTCGAGCGTGAGCGCTCTCCATGGGTTCGCTCCTGCCTTCGGTCCATTTTTAGCGCCGCGAATCAAGTTCACAGCGACCATTCCGAAACCTACAGCCAAGAACCAAGAACCGATCGTCGAGAGCTGATTCCAAAGCGTGAACTCAGGCAAGTACGACCAGTAACGGCGCGGCATCCCTTGAGCGCCCGCAATGAATTGAGGGAAAAACGTCAGGTTGAATCCGATGATCACGAAAATGAAAGCCCAGAGAGCGAACTTCTCGTTGTACATCTTTCCAGTCACCTTCGGGAACCAGTGGTAGATACCACCGACAAATCCCATGAGCGTTCCGCCCACCATCACGTAGTGAAAGTGCGCGATGACGAAGTAAGTATCCGTCAGGTGAACGTTAATCGAAAGCGTCGCGAGGAACACGCCGGTCAAACCACCGATCGTGAAGAGCTCCAAGAATCCGAGCGCATAGAGCATCGGAGCATTAAAATGGATCTTTCCTTTAAACATCGTCCCGACCCACGAGAAAACTTTAATCCCCGTAGGAACAGCGACGAACATCGTTAGGAGCGAGAACACGAAGTTCGCAAGCTCAGACTGTCCTGTCACGAACATGTGGTGACCCCAAACGATGAACGCGACGAGCGCGATACCGAAAGAGGACATCGCGATCGCGCGATAACCGAAGATCGGTTTACGTGAGAAGACTGGGATGATTTCCGAGATGATGCCCATCGCTGGAAGAATCATGATGTAAACGGCAGGGTGCGAGTAGAACCAGAAAAAGTGCTGGAACAGAACTGCATCTCCGCCGAGCGCTGGATCGAAGATCCCGATTTTCAAAATGCGCTCCATCATGAGGAGAACGAGAGTGATCGCGAGAACTGGAGTCGCGAGAACCTGAATGACCGAAGTCGCGTAAATTGCCCAGCAGAAGAGCGGAAGTCTCGACCAAGTCAGTCCAGGTGCACGAAGTTTATGAATCGTCACGATGAAGTTCAGACCCGTTAAGATCGATGCGAAACCCGCAATGAACGCGCCGAAGATGACCAAGATCATCGTCGTCGAAGTTTGAATCGAGTACGGCGTGTAAAAGGTCCAACCCGTATCAGCGCCGCGGAGGAAAAGAGCGGAAGACGCAAACACCGCTCCAGCCATATAGATATAGTAGGAAGCGAGGTTCAGACGAGGGAACGCCACGTCTTTCGCGCCCAACATCATCGGCAGAACGAAGTTACCGATCGATCCCGGAACAGCCGGAATGATGACCAAGAAAACCATGATTGCGCCATGGTAGGTGAACATTTTGTTGTAGGTGGCAGCATCCATGATCGTCTTCCCTGGAGTGAAAAGCTCCATGCGGATCAGGAGTGCGAAAATCCCCCCCAATAAGAAGAAGGTCAGAACTGAACCCAGATACATCAAGCCGATGCGCTTGTGATCCAAGGTCGTTAACCACGACCAGATGCCTTTAGAGTGGTTTAAGTAGTTATCGCCGTGAGCGGCTGCGTGTGCATTTGCCATAAAATCCTCTGTCTCTATCCTTCAGAGTGAACCTTAGTTTTTCAGACTCTTGATATAAGCCACGACTGCGTTCAGTTCAGTTTCAGTCAACTGACCCTGATACGGAGGCATGACGGGATTGAAACCCTTAGCGATCTTCGCTTGAGGCTTCATGATCGACTCACGAACATAGTTTTCGTCGACTTTCACTTTCGAACCATCGGCGAGCTCCTGCTCGGAGTCCCACAATCCTTTGTAGGTCGGTCCAATTTTATGTTCGCCGTCTGGAGCGTGGCAGGCCGTGCAGCCTTTCGCTTCAGTGACGCGCTTACCTTGTTCAGGCAAACTGAGCGTCTCCACACGAGTCGCTGAAGAAGCCGTAGAAGAAGCCGTATCGTTTTGTCCGATCAAAGACTGAACCGGAACTTCACCACCTGCGCGTCCTGGTTTTTGAATTTCTTTTCCCGCTTCGAACGCAAGCCACTCTTTTTCTTCAAGAGCGTAAATGTGAGCAAGCATGAGAGAGTGCGAAGCGCCACAGTACTCAGCGCAATAAACTTGGTGCGAACCTGGAACTTTCGCTTCAAACCAGACGCTCGTGTACATCCCTGGAACAACGTCCGATTTCACGCGAAAGTTCGGGATGAAGAAACTGTGAAGAACGTCTTCCGAAGACATCACGAGTTTCACAGGCTTGTTCACCGGAACATAAAGTTCGTTCGTGAAAGTGCGTCCATCGTCGTACTGGAACTGCCAGAGCCATTGTTTACCAACAACTTTGATTTCCATGGCGTTTGAAGGCGCATGAACTTGAAGTTTATAAACGTGCCATCCCCAGCCGAAAATGAGCATGAGGAGAATCGTCGGAACAATCGTCCAGAATGCTTCCAAGCCGTGGTGATCGACGATGTATTTTGTCTTCGTCACTTTACTGGAGCGATATCGGACGGCGAAGTAAATCATTCCACCGACGACGAGGATGAAGAAAAATACGCTCAACCAGATTAAGAACCAGTAAAGAGCGTCCCACGCGACCGCGACATCTGAACCTTGGATCGGAAGACCCACGCCCTTAACGACGTCTTCTGCGAACGCAGCTGGAAGCAAACCAAGAACCATCATGAACAAGAACATGGACGAGTCCCACTCCTTCTTCTTTTCAAAAACGTGCGTTCATTTACGTCACGTTTTTCTTTCGCTGTCCCCACCAGAACAGCCCAAGAAAACCTAGGAAAAGCACGGTTGTGACAACCGCCGCGATCTGCATCACTCTCGTCAACACGATCGAGTACTGACGCATTTGCGGATTGTAGCTGTAACAAAAGAGAACAATGCGATCGAGGATCGTACCGATCTTTCCGTTAGCAGCTTCTAAGAGCGACAATTTGAGATCCGAAGGTCGATACTGAATCCCGTAAAGGACCCGAGAAATCTTCCCCTCCGGAGTGAGCACAAAGATGCCAGCCCCGTGTAAATACTGCTTTTCTTTATCGTCCCAACGGTAACCGAAACCTATTTGTGTTGCGAGTGTTTTAATCTGGTTTTCTGCACCGACCAAAAAATGCCACCCCGCGCCAGCCTGCGGTTTTCCAAGCGCCCGGATGAGATTTTCTTTCTTCTTTGACGCAAGCTGAGAGTCTTCGTTCGGATTGATCGAAACGTTGATCAGTTCAAATTCTTTTCCAGGCTCCCACTGCATCCCTTTCAATCCGTCCAAAATCGCGTTCAACACGATGCCGCATAGATTTGGGCAGTTGTAATAAGCCATGCTGAGAAGCACGGGTTTCTTCGAGTGGAAGTACTGGCCGAGCTTTACGGTCTCGCCGTTTTCGTTTTTGAATTCAAGATTCAGGTCAATTCCAGCGCCCAGGTGATCGACGATGCCGATGCCTTTTAGATTTTCGGGGAGCTGATTCGAGGGAAGGTCGCTGCCCCAACTTTGCTCTGCCATCAAAATGAACAGGAAAAACAGAGCAAATCGAATGAACACGCGGGAAAAGTTGTGCATATTGGCCTCGGAGCTTATGCCCGGAGGCGCTCACGTGCCAGAGAAATGCTTGGACAATTCATGGAAATACTCCATGAAATCCCCAGAACTTTACGGTACATCGAGACCTCAACAGCGATTTAAATCAGATACTGGAACTCTGAATTAGCTATTTGCGTTATGACTACCCTTACGATCCGTAGCACCTTCCGAATTTATCAAGAGCTCTCGAAATCCGGGATCGTCGCGCTCGTTTTGATCAGCGTCTTAGGCGGATACCTGGCCGGTCATCCCTTCGAACAATCGATGAACTGGAGTCGGTTGTTCCTGACTCTATTCGGGGTTCTTTTTTTAGCGTCCGGTTCGAGCGCTCTCAATCAGATTCAAGATCGCGAGATGGATGCGAAGATGCCTCGCACTTCGAAGCGCCCGCTCCCGAGTGGTCGCCTCTCGCTTACACACGCGATGATTTTTTCGGTGGGCTCGATCGTTCTCGGACTAGCGCTATTAATTTACCTAGACCGGGGACTCGCGATCTTGGGAGGCGTGGCGCTTCTCAGTTACAATGTTCTCTATACGCTTTGGTGGAAACGGAAGATGGCGTTCGCCGCGGTTCCGGGAGCTCTTCCGGGAGCCCTCCCTATTCTCATGGGATACGCAGCCGCTGACGGAAGAATTTTTACTCCCGGTGGAATCTACCTCTTCTTCATTTTGTTTTTTTGGCAAATGCCTCACTTCTGGGTCCTCGCTCTGAAATACACCTCCGACTACGCAGCAGGCGGAGTTCCTACTCTCCCGGTCAAAGCCGGAGAAGGTATCACGGTGAAACAGATTTCACTTTGGTGCTTGGCCTACGTCGCGCTTGCGCTCGGTGCCCCGATTTTCATTCGCACCGGCTCCGTTTACCTCATCATCGCGATTCTCATGAGCGGAATGCTACTTTGGGAGTTACGCGGGTTTGTGTCTGCGCCTGAAGGAGCACGCACGAAAAGCTGGCTTCGACTCTTTCTCTGGATCAATTTCTCGTTGATCGGATACATCGCGGGAGTCGTGATCGATCTTTGGAGCATTTATCTTGTCCACTACGTGAAAGGTTGAGGCTCAGACACATGTCTCGTTCCTTCCTGTTTTGGATGGCGATGCTCGTAATCGCGGGTTTTGGCTTAAAAAAATGGACGACTCCGCGATCGGTTCCATCGGATCCGAGTGTTTCTCGGTCACTCTTTTCGCGCGGCCCCTGCAGCGGAAAGGAAAAATGCGTCATCTATTACTCGGCACCCTGGTGCCCGGTCTGCGAAGCCACAAACGCGACTGCGATCTACCTCGATAAAAAATGGAACGGCACCGAGAGTAAAATCGGTCTACAGGCTCTCCTCGGAGCCGACAGTTTCGAAAAATGTAAAACAAAAGCAGAACAACTCGGATCGTTCGCTGCCGCGGACATCGATGGAAGCTTTGGAAAACAGTATGAGGTTTTGGCCTACCCGACTTGGCTGGTACTCGATCCAAGAGGAGTCGTGCTCACTCGCGTGAGTGTAGGCATTCCGAATCCTGCGCAGGCGGATCAATTTGTGCAGTCGATGCTGAAACTTTAAAGGACCTACCGATGACTGAAACCGTTCTAAAAAATCAAAACTACTTGTGGATCGATCTCAGTAATCCGTCTCAAAAAGACTTGAGGGAACTGGCTCGCGAATATTCCCTTCCCCTTCAAACCGTCAAAGACTGCCTGACTCCTGACCACCTTCAAAAATATGAGAAAAATGGGAATGTTCATTTTCTGATTTTTCGCGCATTCGACGAAAACTCTGATTCCAAGGCAGATACGGTTCAAGAACTCACGCGAAAGGTCGCCGTCTTTTTTAGCGATACCTGGGTACTTACCATCCACCGTAAGGATCAGGCCTTTCTGAAAACACTTCGCGAAAAATGGAAGGCGGTCAGCGCCGGTCAAGTTCCGCTCCCAGAGCCAGTTGCGCCAGAAATTTCAGAACTCCCAGCCGCCCAACCGAACCTGCAGGGGAACCTCATTCACCAAATCCTCGAAGACCTTACGAGTTCCGTCATTCACACTTATGAAGCTCCGATCACGCGAGCACTCGATCGGCTAGAAGAATTAGAAATGGGAGTATTTGAGGCCGAAGGATCCAAGGCGTTTCAGTTAGTGGATGGATATTATTTAAAACGCCGAGCTTGGGTCTTTAAGCGCATGATCCGATCGACCCTCGAGCTCCTACCGAAAATGCAGGAAGCGTGTCGTTTAGGGACAAGTTTCTTAGCTCATCCGAAAGAAGACGCAGACGGCCTATTTTTCTATGTGGATGAACTTCTAGAAAGTATTACATCGCTTTTAAATCTTCACATCTCCATTCAGAGCCAGAAGACGAATGAGGTGATGCGCATCTTAACCATCTTCTCCGTTTTCTTACTGCCTCTGACTCTCGTCACCGGAGTTTACGGCATGAATTTCGAAATCATGCCCGAGCTCCACCATCCGCTCGGATACCCTGGCGCCATTTTACTCATGGTTCTGATCGAGCTCGGAATATTTTTCTGGTTTAGAAAAAAGGGCTGGTTAAAGGGTGCTTAAAGATCGCGACCGACCGAAATCATCTCAACGACAACTTCAGCTAAAGGCTCAAGCTCACTGAGTGACCGTCTTTGCTCGAGAAGCGCAGAGAAGAGCGGAGCGTCGATTACCGCACAGCCCGCGCGAGTAGCGGCTTCACGAATCGCACTGTAGTAGGGATCGGAAACGCGTGCGGAAACTTCCTCGCCGGGTCCCATCCATAAGCAGCCCGTTTTATTTGCGGTGAGAAGGCGACCGACGAGTTCAATCTGCGCTTGGAGTGCTTTTACTCCCGTATCGAGTCCGCGATTCCCGTGTATGAAGATGAGAAACTCGGGTTTCGTATCACTCACGTAAGTGATGAGCGGCGCGACCTGCGCCTCCTTAGACTGCGTGACTTCTCCCGTGAGCTTTTTCTCAAAATATCCGCAGTTTGTTTTAGAACCTTGGAGCCAATCCAAAACCGTTAGACCGCAAGCCGAAATTCGACTCGAAGCCGTTCCGTCTTTTTCACGCAACTTCTGTTCAAGGAGTTCTCCGAAGCGGCCCTGCACTCGCTCGTCGCCGATGATCAGGACGGGGCCGGCGGCGAAAACAGGGGTCGAAGATAAGAGAACCGATAAGAGAACAGAGGAGAGCGAAAGAAAGAGGGGGAGTCGCTTCATATCCCGTAGGTGTATCGAGTGAAAATGCGAGAACCAATTCGCGGTGCGCCTTTTGATTTACTTAAGACACCGTCTACACCCCGAG
>CAYOJT010000039.1:12269-14432 GCA_964404365.1 uncultured Bacteriovoracaceae bacterium | reverse complement strand
ACTTGCTCCAAGGCGAAGAGCGCCCGGGTACGGGCTCTTTTGGAGTCATCCCCTCGAATGATCGAACTGTATTCGACGTTCTCTAAAACCGTCAGCGCTGGAAAAAGATTGTAGGCCTGAAAGATGAATCCGATGCTCTGGAGACGCATCTCTGCAAGATCGCGCTCGCTTGCGTCAGTAATCTCCTGGCCATCAAAGAGGATTGAACCCGAAGTGGGTCGATCGAGCCCTGACGCAATATTTAACAGAGTCGTTTTTCCACTCCCCGAAGGACCAATCAGAGCCATGAAGGCCCTTCTTTCGATTTTAAGCGAAATATCCTTCAGAGCCATGACGTTCACGACGCCTGAATACGTCTTTGAGATCCGATCTAAAGTCAGGATCGGCCCACTCGAGTTTGTGGATGCGGTGAAGTTCAGGCTCATGGTAGCCTTTAACATAAACGATGCTGCTCCTTTTTAGAATGGCCGCGCGAAACCTTTTACGGAATTTTCGACGATCGGCAATCACACTTGCCAGTATTTCGATTGGGTTAGCCTTCATTCTTTGGCTCTCCTCCATTCTGAACGGAATGAACCGAATGATCGTAAGTTCGATCACGCATTCTCAGGTGGGCCACCTTCAGATTGTGCGCTCGGACTATCGAAAAACTAAACTCCTGAACCAAACCTTCTTGTTTGAACCTTCTCAAATCGAAGAAAAGATTGGCGCAGACGCGATCTGGGCCCCGCGCGCGTATTTGCCCTCTATCATTTCAACGGGCGAAAATTCGAGCCCTATCGAAATCCACGGCATCGATGCCGTTCGTGAACGAAAGACTTCACGAGCTGCAGAAACTGTGAAAAAGGGCGAATTTTTGGATGCGACACCAGACCCGGGATGCGACCGGAAATAAATCCTGATCAGCCAAACGACCGCAGATCTCTTGGGCGCAGAGGTAGGTTCAAAAATTGTGGTCCTCGCTCAGGCAGCCGACGGAACACTCGGAAATGAACTCCTCCGGGTGAAGGGGATTTACGAATCGGGATCTCCGGACTTTGATCGGGCAATCGCTTATTCGTCGATGGATTGTGTTCGAAAAATCGGGGCACTGAATGGCTACCACGAAATCGTCATTCTCCTTCCCGATGATGACTGGACTCAAACGATCCGCGCTCGGATCCAAACTCTCTTTGCTCCTCCGATCGATGTTACGACCTGGGATGAAGCACAACCGCGGATGGCGAATTCGATCAAACTGAATCAGGGATTCTTGGGTCTCATCATGGGTATCCTCTTTCTCGTGATCACCTTGGGAGTTGCGAATACGCTTCTAGTCAGCGTTTTCGAACGTACGCGAGAATTTGGTCTCATGGCCGCGCTCGGCACCCGACCCAATCAAACGCTTTCGGTAATCTTAGTCGAGACGGCGCTCATCGCATTAGGGTCGACATGTGTGGGGGTTCTACTAGCGATGATCGCGATTGGTTATTACAAACAAGTCGGATTCGACGTCACACCTTTTACGGGCGCAACCGCCCAAATCGGTCTTTTTAGAATTGAGAGACACATTCATCCCTACATCGATTGGAAATCGAACTTGAAGTCGCTCGGACTGATGTGCACTTTCATTTTGATTGCAGGCATATTTCCGGCAGTGCGCTCTGTCCGCATGAAACCCACTGAAGCCATGAGGTCCTTATGAGAATTTCCCTAATTTGCTTAGCCGGTCTCTTATTTTCTACATCTGCATTTTCGGATAATGCCACTCAGCTCATCACCCAAATGGATAAACAAGTAAACGGACAGAGCTTTCAAGCGACGCTGCACATGGAAGTGAAGAACTCGCTCGGTGATCGAACCTTGAAAGCAAAAGTTTGGAACGCCGGAAAAAAACTCGCACTCGTAAAAATTCTCGAACCCTCGAAGGATCGAAACTCTGGAAACCTGAGAAATGGCTTCGACCTTTGGCAGTACCTAGCCAATGTGGATCGCGTGATTAAAATTCCTGCGAATTTGATGCTCCAGAGCTGGATGGGTTCTGATTTTACAAACGACGATCTCGTCAAAGGCTCGAGCCTCGTGCGAGATTATACACATAAGACGATCACGACTGAAAAATGGAAGGGCATGGACACGACGAAGATTGAGTGTACTCCAAAGGCTGACGCCCCCGTGGTCTGG
>CAYOJT010000039.1:330-12255 GCA_964404365.1 uncultured Bacteriovoracaceae bacterium | reverse complement strand
CGCACTTCGGATGCGGTTCCGCTTGAACAAGAGTTTTACTCGGAAAAAGGAGTAATGGTGAAATTACTCGAAGGAAGTGAAGTGAAGTCGTTCGGGACTCACACAATCCCAACCGTTTTGACCCAAAAGACAATCAGTAAGGGTTCACAAACAACGATCAAGTATTCCAACGTTATCTTTGATCAGAAGTTAGACGAGAGCTTCTTCACACAACAGACCCTGAAAAAACCTGTTCGTGATTAAAACGAAACCTTCATCCCTAATCGATAGAGCGTAGGGGTACCAATTTCGTTCTCGTTCCAAAACTTAAAGAGCGATGAGGAAAACTCGGTATTATCAGCGCCGAGCGCCTGACGAATATCCAAGACGAGATCAATCTTATTACTCATATTGTATTGGGCTTGAAAAATACCCATCACACTTCCATCAATCCAGTTCCACATCGCGCCAGGTGACAGGGAGAGCGTCGTGAGAGGTTTCCAATTCAGGGAGGCCATGGAGTAGTAACGTGCGCGGTAGGGCCGAAAGGCTGACGGAATGATCGCATCATAGAAATTGGGATCGGTCGCACCTTGAGAAAGATAGAGATTCTCGAAGAGGACCGATAGTTTATCGGTGAAGGTATCCTCAAAACCTAATCCGATTTGAACCTGCCGATCAATCGATTCTCCGCCTGGATCGATATTCAGGTATTCAGCTTTCAAAATCGATCCTGCGATATCTTTCGATAGCGCGAGACCCAAGACCCAGCGATCCCACCAGTGCGCCCCAAGCACATGGGCTTCGATCCAATCCGAATAGACGGTGGTTTCGAGAAAAAGCGCGTTTCGACTCTCTTCCTGAGTCGCCACACCGACCCCCCGAACGTTCACCTGCCCATGCTGAGAACTAAAACCCACAGAATCCTGCGAGAAATATTCGGGGAGACCGAGAGTCGCGAGGGTATTGGGAGAGAATTTGTTCCAAACCGGAAATACCCTTAAGACCCCGAGGCTCACCACTTTTCTGCCAATGTAAAATTCGGACGACTCGATTTGGTAACTGAGATAGGCGCGCTCAATGTCTAAGATTGATTCGGCATGACCGTTCGCCTTAATGATGTCGAGACTAAGATCCATCAATCTTCGCGGCGACCGAATGGTAACTCGGGCAGGGTCGCTGTTCGACTTACCCACCCCATGCGAGATCGCTGTTCGAAGTTCTGGGGTGAGCGACAGGTAGAAGTTTCCTAAATAGGCCTCGCCATTTATTCGTTGAAGTAAAAATGAATCCGTCGTCGATTCCTGATTCGAAAATCCACGCTGATTCAGTTCGCGATATTGAACGTAGGAATCAAATTGAGGGGTGAGGTGATACTCGACCTCAGCACTTGAGGCGCTTGAATGGAGTATTGCTATGAAGAGGAGCCCAAAAAAGCCCTGTTTGACGCGATCCACTGGAGTCAGTCTAATCGTCATTATGAGGCTTGTCTAAGGCCATCTTGCGCGAATATGATCCGACTCAGCTCAGAATCGATCGCCATGGACAAACCGATATCAAAAGAAAAAATCAGAGGCCTCTGGATCCACCAGCAGGGTCTGAATTCCGACGCGCCCTTTGGGAAGGGAAAGTCAGGAACGCTGAACGCGATCAAACGGTTGGGTTACGTACAGATCGATACCATTCATGTGATTGAGCGAGCTCACCATCATATATTGCAGACGCGCGTCCCTGATTATCGACCTTCTTTTTTGCACGACCTTCAAAGTGTTGAAAAATCCGTTTTCGAGTTTTGGACACACGCACTCTCTTTCATTCCTACTGATTATCTACCGCACTACCTTCGCCTGATGCGTGACCACGAAAAAAATCCGTCGCAGTGGTACAGGGGCGTGACGGATGCACAATTGAGCACCCTCCTTCGTCGAATCAAACGAGAAGGCGCACTTTCCATGCGGCAAATTGAGGAAGAAAAAGTCGAGAAGGACCACGAATGGGCGAGTCGAAAACCCTCAAAACGTGCGCTCCAGTTTCTCTTCTACTCCGGAAAACTCACGATCTCTCGCAGAGAGGGCATGCTGAAGCATTATGAACTCACCGATCGTCATTTCGGGTGGAAAAAACGGCCCGCGGCTCCGAGCCCCACGTCTACGCTCGGTTTTCGCATAGATCGCGCTCTCGATGCCCAAGGAGCGATATCGCTCACTTCTGCGAGCCACCTGGAACAACAGCCGATGAGGAAGGCGCTCCAAAAGGTCCTATTGAAAAGACTGAAGTCAGGCGAACTTCGTGAAGTGGAGGTCGAAGGCCTTAAGGAGAAATTTTACGTTCGCGACTCGGACCTCCGATCTTTCAAGTCGCCCGACTTTGACCGCGCCCGAATCCTCTCTCCCTTTGATCCCCTCGTCATTCAAAGGAAGAGAACGCGTGACCTCTTCGATTTTGACTACCTCCTGGAATGCTACGTGCCCGCGCCGAAACGGGTATTTGGATATTTCACGCTCCCCATACTCCTCGGCGACGAGTTTATCGCCCGGATTGACCTGAAGGCCGATCGGGAAAAGCAGAAACTCCTGATTCAGTCATGGCACTGGGAGAAAACGTTTAGAGACCGGAGACACGGTCGAAAGCGCATTGAATTGGAACTCGATCGTTTTTACGAGTTCCAATTCGGAATCTACTAACCTCGAAGCGTCAATGAAGTGACACTCCTTTATCCGGACCGCCCTCAAGTAAAAAGCTTCAATCTTTAGAGTAACAGCGACGAGAAGAATACATGATGAAAAATCTATTCCTACTCGTGTCCCTAGGCCTCGCTTGCGTTTCTGGCGCATCGGCTGAGAACCACCCTCCCGTGACCAAATTTCCATTCATGAGCCACGCGGAATTTGAGTCGCGACGAAAAGAGATTCGAAAGAATGGTGTCGATAACAAGGCCGCCTTCGCGGGTTACGATTACGAAGGGAAAATGAGTGTTTCACTCAAACGCCTTCGCGAACGAATCCTAGGGAACGTCGACGTACCCGAATCAAAACGTTTCATCAAAGAAACCCTTCAACCCATTTCTACATCCGAACAGCTCGCCGCTCTGATCGATGATCTGGAAAAAAACTACGATTCAACGAGCCCCGAAAAGAAACTCGATACAGATGCGAAACTCATCGCACTTCAACTCGTCCGCCTGAAACCTTTCCGCGGATTCATCTTTCAACTGGTTCCCATCGCAGAGAAAACGAAGATCGTCCATAGCATTCTCCTCACGCGGGTGATGAAACTCGCAACTCGCATGTCGCTTTATTTTCCGACGAGTCAAGCTTCTGCCGTCTTCAAATACCTTACCGAACCCTACGATAACGTCGTCCAATATCAGCCCGGTGAAGAAAAGAAATTCCAAAGCGACGTCTATCATTATGCTTACGATGCTGCGAAAAAGTCGGCTGAACGCCTCATGAAACTCGATCTAAAGACTCCCGTCGTGGTCGACAACATGATGCTTTACAACATTGGCACAACGGACGCTGATGGTCCGAACTTCTCAGAAGACGCAACCTTCGTCGACGCGACAGCACGATACAGTCTCTTTGGCGAAAACGAGCGATACTCCCTCCTCGGGCTGAAGCACCGGGGTATGATTCGCCTCCTTACTTTTGTCGCCTACGATATGACGGGCTTTCTCACGCTCGCAAAAGAACTCGGAAAACTCTCAGGCGTGGACGCTGGGGGAATTTTCGGTGGCAGAGAAATTGATGGCACCCCGACTGCCGAAAGCGTCGAAGTGATGAATCGTCCAATGTTCGCAAATCTCTTTCGCTTGAACGCTGAATTTGGAAAAGAAGCAATGGCATTCGCATTCGATCACACCCGCGAAATGGTTTACAACCTCTCACTCGGATGGGAGCGCGGACAAAAATCGAAAGGCACGGATGACCAAAACTCATTTTTAAACCCAATGGTCGTGACCGCATTTGATCGCACCATCGGAGATGCTCTCCCCACCTGGGAAAGAATGGTGAGTGAAGGGACCGTAGAATTAAAGTCCCGCCGATCCTCTGAAGTCGCGGACGTGAACTTGAGAGATTTCTATGTCAAGCCGATCGACGACCTCAAGCGACTCATGCCCGTCGATTTCTATCAGAAAACCGATGATAAATTCTCTGCGAAAGATGGATTTATTTATAAAAAGATTAAGGTCGGTTCCTTCCCAGCAACCGTTCGTTATCGCCATTACCTGGCAGGCTCCCCTCGGGATTGGTCGCTTCAAGCCTACAGTAATATCTACCCGAACCTGAAGGACAGTAAGAGCGTCGGCCACTATCAGCGCATTATGAAACAGTCTTGGGGCGGGCGCCTCGTCCCGAACGTGATTGACTGGCTCATCGATTAATCCGAAAGCGAATTTGATTTCAAAAATGAAGCGAGTGGCGAAGTTTTCGCTCACTCGCTTCTCGCGTTTTTTAATCCGAATTTACTGGAGTGCGCTCCGGCGACCAGCACTCACCGTTACTCTTCTCCTCGGTGTTACCTTGAGCGGAATGACCGGACTCACCAAACTCCAGACACTCATTTCATTTCGCGACCTCTTTGAAAAGCGTTACAGCAGCGTACAGGCGTATGACGAAGTTGAAAGCCTGTTTGCGGGTGGAAATTCGATTTTACTTCTCGCTCGTCCTCGCACGGGAGAATGGAGCGACGATCAGCTTTGTCGATTTAGACTATGGCTCAGTGACGAATACGCGACAGATCCCGAAATCTACAAAGTCACTTCGCCTTTTGATCTTCGTCGAGTCGAATCGGGACCGGGATTTTTTCGATACCAGCGAATCATTGAGCCTAATTGTGACAACAATCCAAATTCACCGAATTCCACGGCCTCGAAAATCGTTGAAATCGCGCATTCCCCCTGGGGTGGAGTCCTCACAGACCGCGAAGGTAAGGATTTAGCCGTAGAAATCGTTTTCCGTGACACGAGAGGTGGAAGCCGCTTCGGACGTTTCGACCCAAAGCCAATCGGTGCGATCATGGGTCGCTTCAAGAAGTCATTTGGAGAGGAGCTGAGTGCGGTTTGGGCCGGACCATCCATGTACGATTACTACGTCAGCGTCGGGATGAAGCGCGCTCCCATCATGAACCTCGCTGTTCTGATTCTCATTCTCTGCCTTTACCGGATTTTCGTGGGTTCCTGGAGGTCTGGCTTGGTCTTGGCACTCACTTTGATCTTAACAGGGTTTAGCGTGTTTGGTTGGATGGCGCGCACCGGAAATCCTGTCGACATTCTTTCGAGCATGATTTTTTTGATCACTGTGGTCTCTGCACACCAAGACTTCAGTTACATTTCCGCGCTTCGCATGGAGCGAAAAGAAAATTTCCGTCGCACCTTTCGGCGGTTTTTAATTCCAAGTTTCTTTACCTCACTGACTACGATCCTTGGCTTCATTTCACTTTGTGTCTCCGACATCGAAATTATTCGGCGGTTCGGACTCTGGGCCGCGGTGGGTGGCCTCCTCGAATGGATCATGATTCTGATTTTTCTACCCTGCCTGATGAGCCTCTTTCCGAAGCTTCAAGATTGGACCAACGCTGAAAAGGCGCTTTCTATTGATCGCGTTTCACTTCGGGCGCCGAAAATCTTTCAACCCCGACGCGGAATGAGCCAGGTCCTCATCGCTCTCCTCATGCTGGTTCCTTGGGCAGTTATAAACGCGAACGTATCTGACGACCCGAAAGCCGTCTTTCCAGTGGGCCATCCATTCCGCCAATCCCTGAATTACCTGGATCGGACTCGGGGGTGGGACAGCTACGTAACCATTCTCTTTCATGAAAACGCCGAAGATAAAGATCGTGAACCCGTAATCGAAAAACTACAGAAGGAACCGATTGTAGAGAAAGTCGAAACAGGCAAGCAGGTCATCGACTATCTAAAACACCTTCAGCACGATGTCGGACTTAAACTCATAGATACCGAATTAGGACACGGACCGTTTTTCGCCCGTTACCGCGCTCCATCTGGAAAAGAACGAGCAATCATTTACTTACGAAGCTCCGACCTCCTCGAATACCGCGCGTTTAAAGCACGTGTCGAGAAACTCTGCGAGCACTCTCTCTGCACCCTCTCGGGCCCACTCGATATGTATACCGAATACACATATCTGGTGTCCCGAACCCTCACCGAAAGTCTCGTTGTAAGCCTTCTCCTGGTTTCACTCGTGATGGGCTGGATCGTTGTGGCCCGGGGGATTCCAAACGGATTTTATCTTTGGGTCACTTCATTCTGGGGTCCCATGATCATGCTCGTCGTCCTGGCTCTCTTCCAAGTTCCGCTGAATATTTACACCTGTAATTTCGGTGCGATTCTAGTCGGACTCACCGGAGACAATGCAATTCAATTTATGTTTGCCGCTCGTAACGGAAAAATTGCTGAAGGCGTCTCCTCGCGGCGAAATGGCGCTGTATTCACGTCGATCGTGATGTCTCTGTGTTCTCTCACTTTCATCTTATCTGCCTTTCAGCCGCCTCGAACAGTGGGACTCCTCCTCTTTTCCGCATTCATATTATGCCTCTTCGGAGACTACTGGATCTTGAAGGGTCTTCTACGCGATAAGCCTTCTTCGACAGAAAAGCCGTCGACTGTCTAAGTTTTTGACAGCGGAACGCCCTCACCCTTTATAGGTTCGAGTGCGTTCCGCTCCGTTCTGGCATAATCGATGCTCATTGCGGGGCCTATGGCATCCCCCTTGGTATCCACTCTGATTGTGAGCACGTTTGTCCTTTTAATCGCTTCCGAGATCTATTTCGGACCGAAATACGGAAAAAAAGTTTACCGTCTGAATGAAGTTTTGAGTCACCTTTCCGTGGGTTTAGGTCAAATCCTCGTCAATATCTTCACTTTTGGTGGGATTCTCGCCATCTACAATTCCGTTTACGAAAGTTTTCACCTCTTCGAATTCAATACGCATAAGGCATGGCATTGGGCGCTCACCGTATTGCTCGTTGATTTCACTTTCTACTTTGCTCATCGTCTCGCCCACCGGGTGAACTTTTTAATCGCGACCCATAGCATTCACCATCAACCCGAAGATTTTAATCATATTTCGGGATTCCGCCAGAACTGGCTCAACCGGCCCGTCATGTTTTCATTTTATCTTCCGCTCGCAATGCTCGGTGTGCCGACTGAAATGATCGCAACTGGCGTGCTCATGAACCTCGCTGGAATGTTCTGGTCCCATAACGGAGTGATCGAACGACACCTCGGTTGGATCGAAAAGATTCTTGTCACGCCCCGCTCGCATCGCATTCATCACGGCAGCAACGCTCCGTATCTCGATAAAAATTTCGGCGGTCTATTTATTTTCTGGGACTACCTTTTTGGAACTCATGTCGATTTAGACAAGAAAGTCCCACTTCAGATCGGCGGGGGCTCCTGGAAGATCAATCATCTGGACGCTGCGGTTGCCCACTGGGATTATTACGCCCGGATTATCTTTGTGATGCGGAAGCGGAAAGGTTTTCTCCGGAAGCTCGCGATCTGGTTTCAGGGACCAGAGGTCCTCGACGCTGAATTGAAACGTCATCATTACAACGAAAACATTCTTATGCCTGATCGAAACGCCGCGGCTCCGTCTGATTTGAGGACCATTCTCGCTTTCTCAGGCGTTCTCGCGATGATCTTAATCCTCGCTTGGAAGAAGTCGATGCTCTCCTTGCCGGCTCAAATCATCTGCGCGGGAATCACACTCTACGCGATGATCCGCATGAATCGGATGGTGGCACTCAACCGATTTGGGAAAAAGGCGGTGACCGAAGAAACCCCGGAACTGGTCATGCCGCATATGAAAATCGACGTGAAAAACGTCCGATACGACAACGCGAAAAACGTGGAGTTTCAAAACACCCTTAAAGCTCGTGTTAATGCATGGTTCAAGAAAAACCACGCGGGAAATAGGAAGGCTACCCCATTCATGTGGGCGAAAGTGGTATTCATCATGTCGCTCTTTTGGTGGAACTGGCATGAAATCGCTTTCAAAACTCACAGCACGCCTGGCTTAATCGCGCACCTCGCACTCGCAGCGGTTCTTTTCATGACGATTGCCTACTCCGTTGCTCATGATGCCGTTCATAATGCGATTTCTGGAAATCCGACGATCGATAACATCATTTACCTGCTGACATTCAATGTGCTGGGCGCGAACTACTACCTCTGGCGATATCGCCACAACAACGCCCACCACTACATCGTGAACATCCCCGGATGGGACCTCGATATTGAAGGCACGAAGTACATCCGGTTTGCGCCTCACGTGAAGTGGCTCCCAATCCACCGTTATCAGCACTGGTATGCTTCATTTCTTTATATGCTCTTCACGATTCAGTGGATTGTGGTGAAGGACTTTAAAATGTTCTTCATGAATGACATCGGAAATAAGGGAGGACTGAAGCATTCAAAGTGGAGACTGGTTGAGCTCATTGCTCTTAAACTTTTTTACTTTGGGTACACCATCGCAATTCCAGCAATTTTTCTACCGTACTCCCTGGGGTCAATCATTCTGACCTTTGTGCTTTTTCACTTTGCGTTTTCTTATTTTCTCACACTTTCATTTGCGTACTCCCACGTGGGTGTCGCGACGAAGTTTGTGTTTCCCGATCGTACCGGAAAATTACCTCATTCCTTTGCAGAACATCAGCTCCTGACGTCGGTGGATTTCCATGCACAAAATCGATTTGTGGGATTTATCTTCGGCGGATTCAACGCCCACGTAGCCCATCATATTTTTCCGAACTTAAGCTCAATCCATTACTATGCTGTTTCGAAAATCATTAAAGAAACCACAAAAGAGTTTGGGATCGCCTATCATGAGATTCCACTTCACCGCATGGTCGCATCGCACTATCAATTTTTGAAAAAGATGGGCAGCGGTCCCGAGGGTGGAAGAGAACATGTCATCTATGCGGACGATTCACCTGCAGTTCAGCCTGGTTTGAAAATGAGGACCGAAGGTCACACGAGTTCACTACGTCCAAATCGTAAGCGCATCACTAAAAATGACTCCACGCGGAAGAGGTCGAAGAGCGCTTAGTTCCCTGCCGAACGCCTCCTGAATACTCGTTCCCAATCCAGAGTTTTGTCGCTACGATGGTCAGATGGCACTAACCTCGTATCCAGCACCTCTATTAACTCAGGATCCCCACGCTGCACGCCGGAGGGAAATGTTAGAAAAGTACGGCGAAAAGATACGTAGCCTCATGGGTTATAATTCCAGCACCTTTTTCTGGGTCATCGCGGTCGTCTCCGCCCAATTCACGATCGCTTACTTCCTTCGCGATCAAGGCGTTTTCGCCCAACTCATTTCAGCATTTTTTGTGGGGGCTTTTTTCAATCACGCCCTTTACGTTTTCATCCACGAAGCTGCACATAACCTCATTTTCTCCAAACCTCTCGCAAATCGTATCGCGGGACTGATTTGCGACATGCCACTCCTCTGCCCAGGCTCACAAGCATTTCGTAAATATCACCTCATTCACCACACGCGATTTGGCCAGTTCGAATACGATGCCGATATTTGTTCACCGACCGAAGCAAAGCTCGTCGGAAATGGGACGATTCGGAAAGCTATTTGGTGTTTTTTCTTGGGAATTTCGCAGGGTTTACGCCCGAATCGTATTAAGACGATTCACCTTTGGGATCGATGGCAGGTGATCAATACGGTTCTTCAAATTGGAGTCATCGCGACCGTCATCAGCACCATGGGATGGATGCCGCTCATCTATCTTTTCGGCTCAAGCATTTTCGGACTTGGGCTACACCCACTCGGCGCACGCTGGATCGCGGAGCATTTCTTGCTCGTATCCGATCAGGAAACCTATTCTTATTATGGGCCGCTGAATCGTTTCATTTTCAACGTCGGGTACCACGTTGAACACCACGACTTCATGACCATCCCTTGGATGAACCTGCCAAAACTAAAAGAAATCGCGAAACCGAACTATGAGTCGCTGATCAGCTACAGCTCTTACTCTTGGGTCATTTGGGAATTCATCCGGAATCCAAAGCACACGCTCTTCGCGCGAACCCTCCGCGTGTCGAAAGAGGATAGTAACTCCATCCCTGCGCTTTCCGCTGCTGCTTCAGTTGCGTCGTGATGGTGGCTGATTTCTATAATCTCGATAAGTCGTCTGTGCAAAATAGAGAGCTAAAAAACCAAAAGTAATCCACGCTTCAAGCGCGTGGAGTCTGCGTCGCATAAAGAATTCCATCGGGATTTCTTTTGACTGCTGAAGGAGTGGTCCAAGTGCGCCCCCCTCGGGGCGATACACGACAAAGACCATATAGCAGGCTGACAAAAAGCCAGTAACGAGTACAATATAGATGAACGCATGGATCCAACTCGGAAGCCTCATACCTCTAGCCCTCTCATCGATTATAGCCTGACGCTTTGGAAATTACACCCTAGCTTCAGGTATATCCCAAGAGTTCTACTTTACTACGTAAAGTTCGGCTTCTTTGAACCGTTCAGACTGATCGAAAAATTCCTGTACTGGAAAAAACTCGAATCCTTTCGGTTGTCCCAGGATCCCGTTTTTATCCTCGGCTATTACCGGTCGGGTACCACGCATCTGCAGGAAGTACTTCTCGAGGACCCACGATTTGCGTTTCTGAATTTCTATCAGTGTTACTTCGCAAACGGCCACCTTGTCACAGAACGGATCTTCAAAAAACTCTTCCAAAAAATCATGACGGCGGTGGGATTTAAACATCCCGCGCACGGCGTACCCTTTTTATTCGACATGCCGGGTGAGGAGGATGTTTCGATGGTGGCATCGGGTTTTCGCCACGCTTGCAGTTGGGGTCAGCTTTTCCCAAAATCCTTCAAATCTCTCTTCAATCAATTCGTCTACTTTGAAGGGGTAAAGGAGGAAGATCGCGAGCTTTTTGAGCATGAATACCTGATGCTCCTGAAGCGTGTCGCATGGGCTAGACAGAATAGACCCCTGCTCTTAAAGAGTCCTCCCATGACAGCGCGAATCCGACTTTTGAAGCGCCTCTTTCCAAAGGCGAAGTTTATCTACATCTACCGAAGTCCTTACTACGTTTATAAATCGAATCAAAAGCTCTGGAAGACCTTTCACGAACAATGCTTGCAGAGCTCCTCGGTAGAGGAAGCCAACGAGAATATTTTATGGAGCTTCGATAAGTGCCTTGATTTTTACGAGCGTGACAAGAATCTACTCGACGAAAATCAACTCATCGAAGTCCAGTACGAGTCGTTTATGAAGGATCCGATCGGGCACCTCGAAAAAATCTACACGAAAATCGGAATGAAGGATTTTCAAAGTCTGAAGCCCAGATTTGAAAACTTCTTGAAGCTGAAACATGGAACGAATGTTGATCGTTATCGTTTTAGTGAAGAGGATCTTAAAACAGTCGAATTGCGTTTGAAAAGATGGATCGAGCTTTACGGCTACTCTCGGCCCACTTAAGATCCATCCATGGCTATCCAATCACAAAACCTGCCGGTCTTTTGGTTCACGGGTCTGAGCGGCGCTGGAAAAACCACGCTCGCTCTTCGACTCTTTCAGGCGCTGGAATCAAAAGGATTACCGGTAGAACTCCTGGATGGCGACGTGATTCGAAGTAAGTCACCCCAGATCGGCTTCTCGCGAGAAGCCCGCGTGAAGCACCTCGAGTCAGCGATCCTCGAGGCACAGAACCATGTTATGGCTGGAAAGTGCGTTGTTGCTTCTTTTATCACGCCCTACAACGAAGTGAGGAAACTCGCGCGCGAGAAACTTCCAGGTTATATCGAAATTTTCATCGAAACTCCGATTCAAATATGTGAGTCGCGCGACCCAAAAGGGCTCTACAAGCGAGCTCGCTCTGGAGAAATTCAGAATTTTACCGGAATTAGTTCAGATTTCGAGAAACCATCACAGAGCGATATCGTGATCGACACA
>CAYOJT010000039.1:0-320 GCA_964404365.1 uncultured Bacteriovoracaceae bacterium | reverse complement strand
GGAGAGTTTCATAAGACTCACCCATTTCATTCGGAAACTCAGACCGTCCTTACCGATTTAGACCGGGCGCTTCAGAAGAATAACCATAGCGGTAGCGTGATCACTTTTTCGTATGAGTACCATTCTCCCTGCACCGGGGATTTCTCCGAAACTATCGGAATAAAGCATTCGGTTCAGGCGCAGAACACCACGCCCGATCGTGGCTCTTGGAATTTTTGGTAAATCCACCGCTTTCCAACACTGCGTATCGGGGTCAAATGACTCTGAAACTTCGATTTCCTCAACTTCCAGTTCCTCGATATCGGTGACGGAAAGAAACC
>CAYOJT010000038.1:0-14544 GCA_964404365.1 uncultured Bacteriovoracaceae bacterium | reverse complement strand
GATTGGGTGGGTGCGGGCTACCGAGTAGCTGCGGGCTCACCAAAGGAAGATAACAACTGGTCCATGGATCTTAAAAAATTCATGAAGGGATGGAGAAAAGGCGAATCGTTCTCACATTCTATTCGCCGAGCAAACCGCGTGATCGTTACGCCTCTCATGGATCTAATCATGCGTGGGAATAGTTACAAATACGTCTTAGGCGACACGACCGTCACATTGGATTCATCAATTGAATAATCTTTTGAGTGCGGAAAGCTCACTCCGAGCAGGAGTGAGCTTTTTTTGTTTGCGTCTGAACAGGAGCGGGATTCACTTCCTCGCTCGCAGGTTTTCTTTGAGTATCTGAAAAGAGCATCCGGTCTAACCTCGCATCTTGTGCGGGACTCGCTTCGCGAGCCTGAGCAACGCTCAGGACTGAAAGCGAAGTTAAAAATATCAGCATAATTGTTTTCATAGTTTCTTCTTTCTAAGGAACAGTGTCCTTGAATTAGAAACTACGCTTGGTGCATGAATAAAAACTGAGTGCGTGATGAAAAGAAATTTAGACTGCCTCGAGTGTCAAAATCAGACCGCTCAGGCTAAGCCGGCACGGGAAACTGGGGTCTTTCCTTTTTTCCCACTCGTACCGCTCGCTACCGCAGTGGTTTTCATTCCAGGAAGAGGCTTCTGAGTATGGACCGAAGCTTCTTTCGACGCCTTAATGAAAGCCGAGAAAAGAGGATGGGGCTTCAGAGGCTTCGACAAAAATTCAGGATGGAACTGACACCCTAAGAACCACGGATGATCCGGGAGCTCGACCATTTCCACTAGTTCTGCTTTAGTCTCTGGGTTCAGATTTTTTCCGCTGATCAATAAGCCCTTTGCCTCGATCTGATCCCGAAAGGAATTTGCGAATTCAAAACGGTGACGGTGGCGTTCCGAAATTTTTTCTTTCCCATAAGCGAGGAAGGCTTTCGTCGATTTCCCTGCGAACTTTGGAGTGATCAGACACTCATAAGCTCCAAGGCGCATCGTTCCGCCCATGTCTTTCACATCTTTTTGGGACTCCATCAAATCGATCACGTTCGCTTTTCCATCAGGACGGAACTCAGCCGAGTTTGCGTCTTTGATGCCGACGACGTTTCGTGCGAATTCGATCGAAGCAAGCTGCATCCCCAGACAAATTCCGAAAAACGGAACGCCCTCGGTGCGCGCATATTCAATTGCCTTAATTTTACCTTCAATCCCCCGCTCACCAAATCCCCCGGGAACCAGAACTCCATCCACTGACTTCAATGTATCGAGATTTCCTTTTTCCACTTCTTCGGCATCGATATAGACGGTCTCGACCTTACAGTCGTTAGCGACACCGCCATGAATGAGGGCTTCATTCAGAGATTTATAGCTATCGCGCCAGTCGGTGTATTTTCCGACGATACCGATGCGAACGTTCGATGCGGGTTTCAGAATCTTTTCGACCATCGCCTTCCACTTCGAAAGATCCGGCGCTGAGGTCCAGATATTCAACTTCTCAGCGATGCGCTCATCCAGTTTTTCTTCATGGAAATAAAGAGGCACTTCGTAAATCGAACTCACGTCGATTGCACTAAAAACGTGCGAGGCAGGGAGGTTACAGAAAAGACCGATCTTCTCTTTCACATCCTGTGGAATTTTACGATCCGTGCGGCACAACAAAATATCAGGCTGAATACCGATTTCGCGAAGCTCTTTCACCGAGTGCTGTGTAGGTTTGGTTTTCAGCTCGGCGGCCGCTGCGATGTAAGGAACGAGGGTCAAATGCACGAAAATGACGTTTTCAGAGCCGTATTCGACCTTCATCTGCCGAATCGCTTCTAAGAACGGCAAACCTTCGATGTCCCCAACCGTCCCACCGACCTCAACGATCGTGAGGTCCGCATCTTCGGCCGCCGCATGGATGTGACGTTTAATTTCGTCGGTAATATGAGGAATGACTTGAACCGTCTTTCCGAGATATCCGCCGGCACGTTCGCGGCGGATAACAGTGTCGTAAATACGACCGGTCGTGAAACTGTTTTTTCGAGAAAATGCTCCGCCCTGGACGAAACGGGAATAGTGCCCCAGATCGAGATCAGTCTCAGCTCCGTCATCGAGAACGAAAACCTCACCGTGCTGAAACGGCGACATCGTTCCTGGATCAACGTTCAAGTAGGGATCCATCTTTGCCATGGTGACTTTAATTCCACGTTGCTCCATGAGCATTCCGATGGATGCGGCTGCGATTCCTTTTCCAATGCTGGAGAGCACGCCGCCGGTCACGAAGATGAATTTCTTTTGTTTTGCCATTTAGACTTTCCCCTTTAGGAGTTCACGGACTCGTTCCAAATCCGCCGGAGTGTCGACCCCGATCGATAAAAAATTTACTTCTTTAATTCCAATCGCGATTCCGTCTTCCATCGCGCGAAGCTGCTCGAGCATTTCACCCTTCTCCCAAAGATTCGGAGGGAGCGAACGAATGCGATCCAGACATTCCTTCGTGTAGGTATAAAGACCGACGTGACGCTTGCAAGCGAACGTCTCGCCCGACTGCGGGCGCGCACCCCGAGAATAAGGAATAGGGTGACGGGAGAAATACATCGCACGATCGTGACGATCAGCGATGACTTTAACAACCGCAGGATTATCGAGATCCGCAGCATCAGTCATCGGAGTCATCACGGTGCCCATCCGAAAACGACCGGAAGTAATGAGACTCACGGCCTGGGTGATCGCTTCCGTTTCCATGAGGGGCTCATCCCCTTGGACGTTAACGTAAACATCGGCTACGATTTGGTCTGAAACGACCGCAACGCGATCGGTGCCCGACGGAATCGCGGGATCCGTCATGACCGCTTCACCGCCGAAAGCTTTCACGGCCTTTAAAATTCTGTCGTCATCGGTCGCAACAACGACGCGATCTACCGCACGAGACGCCTTTGTGCGCTCGTAGACCCATTGAATCATTGGTTTTCCGTGGATTTCAGAGAGTGGTTTACCGGGCAGCCTTTGAGCCGCGAACCGAGCCGGAATGACCGCAAGAACCCTCATGTTTTAAAAGCTTACTCGATTGGCGGGGTGGCGACAATTGCCGAGTGAGTGAATGCGGGTTGTTATCCGTTAGAGAATGGTTTTGACTCGGATAGCTAAGAGGTCTGCGATCGACCAAATCACCCGATCAAACCTGAATATCCGTCTCGGGCCGCCAAACACCCTTCCACTCTTTCAAACGAACGAGTGGGCGGACGCGGCCCCCCTCCTCGCGCGTGATGGGATACTCAATAAATGCATACGTCAGGCGCGTTCGAGTCCCATATTCGGAAAGATCGAGATTGGTGACCTCATTCCAAGTGCCTTCGTTAAAGTACTCCTTACCTTCTTTCCACTGGCGATAAACCAGGACGTGCGTGTGACCGAAAATGACGGCATTCACATCGACTCTCTCATCGAGAATTCGAAAGGCAATCTTATCGAAGGCCGGATACAGCGTAATTTCCTTCAAGAGATCGAACTGGGCGCGAACGCCTTTTCGAATCTGATATCGCGTCTTAAAAATTAACGACTGCAGCGTAAAGAATGAAACAGTGAACGCCGACTTAAAGGACCAAAAGAAATCGTGAATCACAGCCCAGATCAGAAAGTCGCCGAACGGCCGAACCTTGTCGATCGCGGGCTTTTCCCTTTTCAGTTTCGGTAAAAAAACTGCAACGAAAAGTGATCCCCACGGAATATCGAGCACGGGCTCGGGCACGCCACGGGTGATGAAAGGACGATCGAGATTCAGTTTCGCAAATCGTTCATACTGCTGTCCGTGCTCAATCCAAATGCCATCTAAAAGATAATTACTCTCAAAAAATTGGACGTCGGCACCACAGGCATCTGAAAAAACTTTTTGGGCACCCTTAAACATCATTCCGACGTCGTGATTCCCGATGACGTAAGAGATCGTATGGCCGGGCGTCGAAGCCCAACGTCTCAAAGCGAGAAAAAACTCAGGGTGACCCGCGACTATTTTTCTCACCGCGTAGACTTGTGAGCGTTCCGTGAAGAGGTGCGTGTGCACGCCGTAATAATCGAGTTGAAGGAGATTTAAAATATCGCCGTTCAGAATGAGTTCGACTTCGGTATCCGAAAACTCACCTACGCGGTAATACTGGAGGAATTCCGAAAATTCGCGGTCGTAAATAAAATCTTCTAAGATGTTTTGAGTGCCGTCTTTAAAGTAGCGGCCCTTCCCGAGGTGAAAATCGCTGACGACGAGTCGGTATTTTCGCTTCTTCGCTACCGGCTCGGAGGTCGACTCAGACATGACCCCGCTCCTTCGGGATTTCGGCTACAAAGACTCGGTTACGACTTTCGCTCTTAGCGGCGTACATCGCATGGTCAGCCGCTTCGATGATTTCATCCTTCAGTGAAGCGTGATCCGGAAAGATCGCAACCCCGATTGAAACCGTAATTTTAAGCTTCAGTCCGTCCGCTTTCAAAAACTCAGTCTTCTCAATTTCACGTCGAATACGCTCGGCCACAGCCTTACCTGCCTGAAGATCTGCTGGAGTGAGAATCGCGACAAACTCATCCCCCCCGTAACGAACGATGTGGTCTGAATCGCGAACGAAGGTTTTTAGCTTTTGTCCCAGTTCATGAAGGAGTTTTGAGCCGTGCACATGTCCATGTTGATCGTTCACGTTCTTAAACTTATCCGCATCCACAAACAGAACCGCAAATTTCGCTTGGTTCAATTTTGCTTTCTCTATTTCGCGCTCTAAGACCGTGGCCAGGTAGCGTGTATTATGAAGGCCTGTGAGGTCATCGACATACGCCATCTCCTGGACATCACGGTAACGAAGGATGTTTTGTCCGGTCACTTCAATCTGTGCTCGCAGAATTTTCAGGCGAGACTCAAATTCTTGGAACGGCTCAGGTTTTTTCGGTGCGATACAAACAAAATAATACGGTTTCTCGGATGCAAGCTTAAATGGCATCGCGAAGATGGAGGGCGTCGTCGCATTCCGATCGACCCAATGATAAAAGAGTGATTCTTCATTTTTAAAAATTTTAGGAAGTTCCGCGGACTTTACCGCGATATCAAGAACCTCGCCGAATGCCTGGTCACTTATCGCTGAGTCTTCTGAACCATGAAGCTGCCAAGTGCCATCATCCTTCAATAAAAACACGCCGCTTTGGGAAGTTTTCAGTTCACGCGAGAGGTAGCTTTTCACAATCGAGAATACGCGGCTCTCATCAATCGATGCCGAAATCATCTGGCAGCTATTCACGAGATTGAGGTAACCGGAATAGACTCCGTCCTCATCAAAGAGCGCCTTGCGGTCGATCCCCCGTCGGACGGCTAAACGAAAGGAGTCCACGTGAATCGGCTTTTTCAAATAATCTTCGGCTCCTGTACGAAGCGCCTTCACGGACTCTTCGATCGTAGCTTTTTCCGTAATGACGATCACAGAAGATTCGGGGTGAACACGTTTAATCTTTTCTAAGTGCGGGATGGGATCAGTGAGATCCATGACGACCAGGTGGTATCGAACGCGCGCAAGCCAGTTCATCGCGTTTTCAGCACGCGACATCACGTCGATGTGACAGTCCACCATGTCACGAATGAGCGTGGCATAGTTCTCGGTTTGTTTTGTCTCTTTGCCAATCAATAGGACGTTGAAGGCCATTGGGACCCCACCCTCTACGCGGCGGATGTTTTATCCGCCTTCGACTCATCAGGCAGGATGTCGGACAGATCCATGTGCTCATTCGGATGGAGAAGACCACCAGCAACGCGTACCACCTGCGCAGCCTTCGCGAGTTTTTCACGAAGATTAGCTGAAAGACGTTTCTCCTTCTCGAACTGATCTTGAAGGATGTCCATGTTGAACTCCGTTAAATCCAATTTTCGCTTTAATTCGACAATTTTAGTTTCGCGAGCGGCAAGGAGCGCTTCGCTATCGCGTTTCATGATCTCAAGACGATTCTCGAGCTCTTTCTCGCGGGTCCGAATTTTTCGGATATCCTGACGAACACGTTCCTTGAGCTTTTCAGTTTCTTGAACAGCCTTCGTTACTTCGTGTTCCATCACGCGAATCTTATCGACGCGCTTTTTCATTTCAAATCGTAGGTCGTCCGCTTCTTTCCGATAAGATTCGATCGCAATTTCTTTTTCCTTCTCGAAATTCTCGATCTTTTTGGACTGCTCGTGGGTCAGATGGGAGAATTCAGAGTTCAAAGCCTTTTGGCTCTTTAATTGTTTCTCAAGCGTCCGAATGTGTTCGCGCGCCTGACGAAGCTGATTCGAAAGGGCAGCAACGTCTTGCTCGCGCATGAGCAAAGTACGTTTTAAAGTCGGTGCATCCGGTGCATTGACCGCGCCACCTGGAACAACTGCGTCGTCCAGCGGCTCTTGAACATCCCGAACCGGTTGAAACTTTCGTTTCGAGAGATAAGGCATCGTCTCGATGTAATCCTCATCTTGAGGATCATCGATGTACTCTTCGCCATCTTCGTCTGTCGAAACTCCAGCCGCTTCAAGCGGAATATTGATATCGACGTCGTGCTCGCCCCCTTTTGGGGCGTGTCCGCTACCGCCCGTAAAGAGGACGGAAGGTTCTTCAACCACATGGATGGCATTTCCATGTTCGTGATCGTGGTCGTCGGGCTTCAGCATTTCAAGCCTTGGCTCTTCGATCAGAGGCTTCTGTTTCGTCTGAGAAGTTTTGTTCTGAGTGGATTCAAGATCGAACTTCGGAGGTTCAAAGCCCGTCATCTCGATGGATGTTTCAGCTTTGATTGCCCGTCCTGCGATTTCGAGTTTCGGTCCCGCGCTCGATTTCGTCATTTCGACCTGAAGAACACTCAGATCGTCTGCGTAATTGAAGCCCTCGCCATGCGAGAGGCGAGTTCCCATGACCTCGTCAATGACGTGAATGAAATCACGATCATCGATCGGCATACGAACATAGGCGTTTGCACCATGTGGAGTGGCTTGGTGCTGGATGCACTGACCTTCGCTCCACTTCGACGTGGTGAGGATCACCGCGATGTCGCGAGTGCGCGGTCCACTTTTTACAATTTCGTTCAGCTGAGTTCCAAGTTCATCATGCCCCACAACCAAACTGATCGTTCGGCCGTGAAGCTTCAAAGTGAGTTCCGCTTCTCGCAGCTCTGTCGCGGTAAGAACGGCAACACCCAAGCCTCGGAGCATGTCCGGGAGACCGGTAGACTGGATACTTGGATTCAAAAAGAGAATCTTCATCAGTAAGCTTTTCGGCTAGATCCTGACGTAAGTTGACACCTATCTTACTGAAAAGTTAGGCTAAGCCACGTTCATGAAAGAAAAGTTGACGCTCGTCGTCTTTAAAGACCATTTATCTTCGAGAACCCTGAACTTATCTCTGGCTTGGCTCAGAAGAGCGGGGCTCGCGATCATCGCCGTCATTCTTTTGGCTCTCGTCTGCGCAGGGCTTTTCTTCAAAGCCTACACTCGTGCGAACCTCTCTTCTGGATCGGCACTTCGCGACAGAATTCAAGAGCTGGAGCGCGAATTAGGGGACACAAAATCCTCTTACGACTCCTTGAAGGCGACCCTCTCCGGAAAATCGTCCGTTTCTGGCGGTTACTTCGCAGCAGTACCCCCTTCCGCTTTGAAGGGATCGCTCCCGCCGCGTGATTCACTACCGTTCCGTTTGGAAGCCTACAAAGCAACCTGGAAGGGCAATACGCTCCGTTTTCACACCGCGCTCGAGTATGTGGCCGACGATGGTGGTAACCAGCAGGGGCATTTTGTCTTGATGGCTCGCGGAACAGATAAAATTTACGCTTACCCTGAAAACGTTTTTTCCCCAGCCGGCTCTGAAACACTGATGAAGGCCGATTCGGGAGAATACTTTTCCGTGAGTCGTTATCGTGAAATCAACGCTGACTTTGGGCCGGTTCAATCCCGAAGCGATATTCGCTCGATCGAACTGCTGATCTTCAACACCGAACGCGAACTCATCTTCGTCGATCGCGTACAGATCGAAAAAATCAGTGGAGCCATGGATAACTCTGGACCATCGAGAGGCGCTGACACCCAAAAGACAACAGGCGCGCAGCTCGGTGGACCTTGGTCGCCGGAGTATCTACTTGCGCTGAAGGGTGATTCCGCGAAAGCGTCCCCTACCCCGAGTCACACTCCTGCTCCAACTCATGCGCCGACCCCAACAGCTGCACCCAAGAAGGCAAGCGCGAGTCCAAAACCAACTGCGGCAAATAAACCGGCGTCAGAGATGCCAGAAAGCTTAGGCAACGATGCCAACGATTCTGGAAACTGAAATTTCGATCATTGGACCTGAAGTGAAGCTCGAGGGCGAACTCGAACTTTCAGGCACAATCCGCGTTTACGGAACACTGAAAGGTACCGTAAATGCCCGCGAAGGCAGCACACTCATCCTCATGGAGTCTTCGGTCGTGGAAGGTAAGATTCATGCAGACGAAGTTCGCATTGCGGGGTTCGTGAAAGGCGCAGTTGTGGCGAAGAAACGCGCCACCATTGAAACCTCTGGCCGAGTTATCGGTTCCATCGAATCGCCAAAGTTTGAAATGAACTTTGGGGCATACCTTGAGGGCGATATCAAGATGCCAGAAGCTACTCCCTAACCCGGGCACTCTCCTACTTCATCAAACCTTTTGAATTCACGCGCTTAATCTTTTTATAGCCGTACTCTTTTAGAGATGGTTCGATCTGCTTCGCATCTCCCGCAATCACAATGACTTGTTGATCGAGGTTGAATGCATCTGAAACGGCTTGGACGACGTCCTTACGTTCGACGCCGCGGATCTTTGCGGAGAACTCATTTAAAAAATCAGGGCCGAGTTCATAAATCACACCCGAAAGCCACCGGGTCGCGATTGCGCCTAAGGTTGAAACCGTGAGCGGATATCCACCCAAGAGGTAATCCTTCGAATACTGAACTTCCTCGTTCAATATATCGCCATCCTTCATCGATTTTAAAATCGACAGCGTTTCTTTCACGAGCTTTCCCGTGTTAGCGTTCGCAGTCGAACTCGTAACGCCGAGATACGAAAACTCCTTACTGTAATTGACTGAGCTCGAAATCCCGTAGGTTAATCCGAGGCGGTCGCGGATTACGGAATTCAATCGACTATTAAAGTATTCGCCGAGAAGTGCATTTCCTACAGTGAGCGCATACCGTTCTGGCCATTTCAGTCCAGGCACCCTAAATCCCACACGAATCTGGGCCTGCGGAAGATCGGGACGATCCACTAAAATAATTTCGCCGGGCTTCGCCACGAATCGAGGGTCCGTGTAGTTTTTCCACTTCTTAACGGGCGCATTACCTTTCCAATCGGCGAACGTCTTTTTCAAGAGTTCCGTATATTTCTTCCGATCCACCCGTCCCACAACCGCCAGGATCGTATTTCCAGGCGTGAAATGTTTTCGGTAAAAACTTTGAACGTCTTGAAGTTTAACAGAGTCAAACTCGCGGAAATTTCGAACGCTTCCACGACTATAACTCGTCCCATTCGCCAAAGTACGTGCGAATGAAAATCCTGCTAGGCCTTCAGCCGAGTCCGAGAGGTTTTTCCACTGGTCTCTAATTCGATCTTTCACGATCTTGAATTCTTTTGGGTCAAAGTTTGGACTTTGAACCATCCAACCTAAGAACTCGAGTAATCGATCTGCGTCGCGAGAGAGTCCATGAAATCCGATCGAGAAAGCATCGTCGTCTGCATCGGAATAACCACCGGCTCCAAGTGCCTCTACTCGTCTCGACATTTCTGCTGCCGATATCCCGTGGGATCCGCGTTCGAGCATTTCGGAAAGGAGCGATACCGTTCCCGATTTACCTTCCGGGTCATCCCGAAAACCAGAACCGACGACGAGCGCAAGATCGATGATCGGTAATTTATCATCGATGAACCAGGCGACACGCATTCCGTTTTCAAGCGTTTCGACTTCTGGAAGAGGAAGCTTCAAGTCGCCCGCAAAAACAGGAGACGAAACAAGCAGTGCGAAAACTAAAATGAGCTTTTTCATTCGGATTCCTCCCGTTTACCGGGAACGAGTTGGATGATATTTCTCCGATTGGGAAGGAGATAAGCTTGCGCGACCTTGCGGATGTCTTCTGCCTTCACTTCGTCATAAAACTTCAAATCGGTCTTAAATCGCAGAGGGTCATCAAATACTACTTTCACCGTACCGATAAGATTTGCGACTCCATGAGCGGTTCTTAAACTGTCGACGGTCTGAACGAGGATCTGTCGCTTCGCACGACTCAGCTCCTCTTCGGTCACGCCCTTTTCTTGAACTTCGCGAATGAGCTTTTCAATTTCTCGCTCAAACTCATCCGTTTTTCGCCCCCCCCGCATGGTGGCGTGGATCATAAAAAGGCCCGGATAGAGGGGCGTGTAATTTACCCCCGAAACCGACTCCACAATCTTCTTTTCCTCAACCAAGCGCTGGTTAGCTCTCGACCCCGATCCCGAAAACAGAATCTGAGATAAGAGATCAAGCGCGTACGTGTCCATTTCAAGCGCAGAAGTAGAAGGATACGCAATCGAGATGCGTTCAGAGTTCACCTGGTCTTTTAAAATCTTCCGCCGCTCTTCCGTCTGCACGGGTTCCTTTGGGACTTTTCGCTCGGGTCGAACCGCTTTTGGAATCGATCCGTACGCTTCAGAAATCGCTGAAAACACTTCGCGAGCTTTCACGTCCCCTACCACCACGATCGAGACGTTTTGGGGCTGATAATATTGAGAGAAAAACGTTCTCAGGTCATCGGCGCGAATTCTTCCGAGATCCTCCTCGTACCCAATCACCGGTGCGCGGTACGGGTGAACACGATAGGAAAGCTCCCAAAGCGCTTCTTGCATTCGTCCTTCGGGGGAGTTTTCCGAGCGAAGTTTCCGCTCTTCGAAAACAACGTGGCGCTCAGTGAATAGAATTTCATCATCCAGAAGAAGGCCCGAGAGTCGATCCGCTTCAAGCTCGATCACTTTTGGCAGGAGTTCCGGAATGAATGTTTCATGAAACACCGTGTAGTCCCGCGTTGTGAAGGCATTCACTTGTGCGCCTTTTGCTTCAAGTTCATTGAAGAAGGCTCGCGGACCAAACCGCGTGGATCCCTTGAACATGAGGTGCTCGAACAAATGCGCAATTCCCGTAAGTCCAAAACGCTCATCCACCGAGCCTGCATTCACCCAGGTTTGATAGGAAACCAGAGGTACCGTGTGATCTTCCACCACCAGAATTTGTAGGCCATTTGAGAGAGTTCGTTGTTTAAGATCAAAATGAAGTCCGAGTTCCCGATCAGCTGCGATCTCAGCATCTGATTTCCGAGTGTCTGCCTCTTTCGGCGCCGAGGAGCACGCTGAGAGGGTGATGAGGAATAAACTCAGGAGTCTTTTTGAGTTACTTTTCATATTCAAATCCAACCTTTTGATTTGTACCACTGGACGGTTTTATTCATCCCTTGAGTGAGAAACGTTTCGGGCTTCCAGGACAACGTCTCTTTCACTTTTTCATTCGAACAGGTCCAGTTGTCGGGAAGCACTTCATGAATTTTGTCGTCGTTCAGCATAAAAGTTTTTCCGCTCACTTGTGAAATCCAAGTCAGAATTTTAGAAACGATGACGAGTAAAATTTTTGGGACAGGAATGTACCAAACACGCACTCCTAAACTCTGAGCCGCGGCCTTCATCATTTCTCGAAAAGTCACACGCACATCGGAAGTAACGTAAAGGACTTCTCTCTCAGCGAGTCGGTTGTGTGGCATTTCCGCGGCTTGAATCATGGCCTGAACGAGGTCATCCACATAAACCATCGAATAATAGCGCTCTCCGTCTGGCGCACGTGAGGAGATACTAGGAACGACCCGGCTTTTTGCTGCTTTGATAAGGAGATAAGCTCCGCTCCCGCTATCGCGCGGACCGTAGACGATTGGCGGCCGGAGAACCACGGTGCGAAACCGGTTAGAGAATTGAAAGAAGGAATCTTCGCCCGCTTTTTTACTTTCCCCATACGCGGAAACTGGACGGTCCGCCTGAGTCTCTACCCGCGGATTCCAATCTTCTGAGGGCCCACCAGCTGCAAGACTCGAAACATAGATGACACGTTTAACGGAAGCTCCATTTTCCGAAATGGCGCGAGCTAGACGTTCACATCCGCCTTGGTTGTGTTGAAAATATTCGTCGCGATTTTTTGCAGCAACCACTCCTGCCAAGTGGAAAACGACATCCACTCCCTCGACCGCACGTTTCAGAGATTCGAAATCGGAAAGATCACCCTCGCGACGCGTGTATTTTAAACCGCGCAGGTTTGCCGAACTCGATGTTTTTCGCATGAGTGCGGCGACTTCAAATCCGCGTTGGCCCAACGCTTCAATAAGCGTGCTGCCGATAAAACCGCTAGCTCCCGTAACGAGTGCTTTCATATGGATTTTCCATGTAAACTCGCTAGCCTGGGAGAATCAAAGAGAAAACAAACCGAATGAAACGATCTAAAAAAGCGAGTCTCAAGATTACCATCTTAGGCTGCGGTACTTCGACCGGAGTGCCGCTCCTGGCTTGCCCATGCAAGGTTTGTCGGTCCAAAAATCCGAAGAACAATCGGACGCGCGCGTCGATTTTCATCCAGACGCGCGGGAAGTCGTTTTTAGTCGATACCTCACCTGACTTACGTACTCAGGCATTAAGAGAAAAGATTTTTCACCTCGATGCAATTCTCTTCACCCATCCCCACTCGGATCACGTGGCCGGACTCGACGAAATTCGCGCCTACAATTTTATTCAAAAATCCCGCATTCCGGCTTTTGGGACGACTTGGACGTGCACGGAACTTCGTGCGCGGTTTCCCTATATTTTTTCTCCTTCACCCGCAGAAGGAGGTGGGATCCCGCTCATCGATCTCCAGGAGTTCAGTACGGCAGACGGCGATCTCGATGTCCAGGGTGTGCGATTCACGCCCATTTCGCTCGTTCACGGAAGTCGTGAAACGGTCGGATACAGAATAGAAAATGTTGCATACATCACGGACTGTAACGAAATCCCTGAAAAGGGCATGCAGCAGCTGAAGGAGCTCGATCTTTTGATCCTCGACTGCCTTCGACTGAAGCCTCATGGAACACATTTGCACTTAGAAAAATCTCTCTCTTTCGTACAAGCCTTGAAGCCGAAAAGGACGATTCTCACTCACCTGGGCCACGACTTTGAGTACGTCGAGTACACACGTCCTGGAAAGAAACGGAAGCTCCCCGCGAACGTCACATTGGCCTTCGATGGCATGAAGATCTCCGTTTAATCTCCCGTTTTGACTCAATATTTGGTTTTTTTAGCGACCTTCGTTACACTCTGACCATATGGCAGAAGAAGCCAAAGAAGCTGACGGCAAGGAATCAAAAGAATCCAAGCCGAAGAAACCCCTAAACCTCGCACTCTTGCTACCGCTTGTGAATTTTTTAGCGGTTGCGGGTATTCTGGGCTTAGCCATCTATACAAAAATCATCTATAAAAAGCCTCCAATTACAGAGAAGTCGGAGCGTGCAAGGATCCAAGAGGAAGTCGAAAACACACCAAAAGAAGTTATCGGTAAAAAAACGCTCGTCGCATTCGATCCCTTTCAAGCGACCCTACGACCCACTCAAATTGGTGTTCAGGTTGATGGTGGACCTCCCGTTCAGTTCAAACAGCACTACTTGAACGTCACCATGTCGATCGAAGTCGCGGATGAACCCTGGGTTGGAAAGGTGAAAGATGTACAGCCTAAATTCATGGATGCGCTTTTGCGACATCTCGCGAATACGTCCATGGACGAACTCGCCACCGTTCAGGGCCGTTTTATCCTGCGCTCAAAAATCGTGGGCATTTTGAACGAACTCACCCGAAAGAATAAGACAGACCCCACGATCGTAACGAACGTCTTTTTCTCTGAATTCCTGGTCCAGTAGTCCTCAGACCGTCAAAAAAATATCACTTCACGGTTTACGACACATTATGTCATCCTGATTTTGCTCGTCCCCGTGTGTTTGCTCATTCCATCAGGAATTCGGAAGGACGAGGTATGACGGAAAATCGACCGCTCATCGAAATACCCATCGACGAGCTCATGCAAGCACCTTCTCTCGATGACATCGAAGTCTTTTTAAAACTCAGCGATCCTTCTCAGTTTCCTCCTTCGACTGAACATTTTGTAAAAATCGCCTACCGTATTGAGGACCTGGATCGCGAACGCGTTCGAGAATTAAAGTACCGCGGGGTGGAATCCGTTCACCTGAATCTCGAAAACCTTGATCGTTATCTGGCTTTTGAACAAAAGGTACTTCGAGCGGCGGTCCACGCACCCCTTCTTGATCCGAAAAAGAAATGGAATCTGATCCGTACGACCTTTAATCATTCGCTGCGAAGAATGCACATCGCAGAAATAAGCGCTGCAGACCTATCCTTTATTCAGGAAGCAACACTGAACGCGATTGAACTCCTCGATACGCTGCCTCGCGGGGAACTCCTCATGGAGTGCCTCAAAAATCTACCAAACGACTTATTCAATCACACCTC
>CAYOJT010000037.1:0-14743 GCA_964404365.1 uncultured Bacteriovoracaceae bacterium | reverse complement strand
ACACTCGCTTCGTTGTTGTTGCTCTTCTTTCTCAGACGTTTTTCGCTCTATCCGGATTTGCTAACGAAAATCCGATTCTTCGTCATGAGCGAACGAGCCAACACGGGATCGGGATCATGATGAATGGCGCACTTAAAGGTGGCGTTACCAGCGGCGGCGGCGGTTCAGACTCCACGTCTACCGAGCGATGCATAGAATTGATTGTAAAATCCGCAGGCACGCTCAGCTCGCCGATGGACCTCGAGGGCTGCGGACTTAAGGCCGCGGAAGCATACTGCGCAGCTGTGATGCTGAATCACGGGCGAACAATCGAAGAAGCTTCGAAGTGTGCGGGAAATTCCAGCTACTACCTTCAATTCGAGCTTTAAGGTTCTAGGTTTTAGTAACTTGGAACAGGTCGATCGTGAGCGCGTGAACTTCCTGGTCTTTTGCGTTTCGAATATCGGGATCGCACTCCTCTAATACTTTCAGAATCGCGTTTCGAATCTTAGCGGCGCACTCTGCGTCGATGCTCATTACGGCCGAATAATGCACGTCTTTCGGTCTTTCGCCAGCGCTCAGAGATCGAATCGCTTCCAACCGCCAATTCGTGTGGTGATTTTTCAAGGCTGGCGATTTCTCGCCTAGGTGGAAGGTCTGGCTTTTCGGCTTCCATCCCGTCTTCGTCTTTTCGATAAAACCCAAGCGCTCTAAAACTTCCAAAGAGTGCCGAACAACCTTTGGCTCGAGGCGGAGCGCTTCAGCGATTTTCGAAGAATCCTTCAGCTGCTCGTTTCGAATCGCCATATGAACGGCGGTGTGCTGCCATTCGCTGTAATATTCACCCAGCTGAGCTTCATCTAAAGTCTTCGTTTCGCGTTTTACCCGGTTTCGAATCTCACTTCGTTTTTCCGCCCAGCGATCGATCATCTTTTGAAACTGCGCTTTCAACTCGTTCGAACCCGCGCGATCGCGCTGAATCATCAGAAGAAATATTTCACGATCATCCTCCTTCAAATTCATGAATTCGGAAATTCGCATTGCGTGTTCCAAGCTGAAATCCTGTTTTCCGCTTAATACGAGCGAGATGAAGCTGTTCTGGACGCCTAAATGATCCGCAAGCTGAGCCCGCGAACCTCGACCGAATCGATCCGAGTCCAAAGCATTCTTAAGAAAGTCGCGATAATGCTTAAAAGTTTCGATCATCATGGCTTCATTCCACTCATCGGCTCATTTTATTAATCTATAAATAGCGAAGTTTATTTTAAATAATATCATAGCATTAGAGCATTCCCCCTCCCCTTGTGTTCTGAGGCAGGCGAGGCTATAACGCGAAGCATGATTCGCCTCCTCGGGACTCTCATTGCAGTTTCTCTGATTACCTACGTCCCTGCACGTGCTGATGAACTCAGGGATCGAATCGTCTTTATCGCCGACTCCCATTCTGTGGGTGAGTTCGGAGTGGCCATCAACACCTGGCTCCGTCATCGGCAGGATACGGATTTTGAATTTTTCGCAAGCGGCGGCTCAGCTCCTCTTCAGTGGCGAAACGGCGTTTACACTTCGAAGTGTGCGACTCAAGACCGAACTTCGTTTACGGCTCAACCGGAAAAAGGTTGCCGCACACTTCTAACCCCGCGCCTTACCCAGCTCATTCGTTCGAGAGCAGAAACTACATTTCGCCAAACGACAGTCATCGTAGCGCTCGGTACAAACATGAGTAGCGCACCCGAGCGTCGAAGCGAGGAAATCAAATGGGCTAGTCAGCTTTTACATGACATTACATTGCAGCAGGCTCGCTGCATCTGGATCGGACCTCCCCAGATGTCGAAATTCAGCGATCAAGAACTCGAAGTTCGTTATAGGATGATACAAGCCGCGATCGAACTGGAGTCGAAAGCTAGTGGTGCTTCTCCTTGTGCCCTCATCGATAGCCGAAAAATAAGCGCATACGCCGACTCCCTCCTCAATCCCGCAAAGAAGCCTGACGGTATTCATTACGATCTTCCCGGAACCGTTTACAAAGAAGGTCTAGAAGCGGCCAGAAAATGGGGCGAATCTGCAGTTCAGGAAATCGAAGCGCTTCTGACCCAGGCCTACGAATAGCCTCCAGCGATCGGCTTGATTGACAGCTTGTTCTCGCTCCCTCATGATTGATTTCACATGCACACCTCTCCTAACCGGCCAAAAAACTTGCTCCTCGGCGGGCTGACTCTCTTCGTTGTGGTGGCCGGACTGGACTGGCTCATAAAAAAGTGGGCCCTTTCACTCACAAGCCCCCTGGATCTCGGTTTCTTTCGATTTTTCGCCACGACAAACGAAGGCATCTTAGGCGGCTATCTTTCTGAACTGCATCCTTGGATCATCCGCATTTTCTTCAGCGTCCTTTTCGGCTTTCTCTGCATCGCAGGGATCTTGATCATCCACTTGATGGAACATAAACCCGTCGCCCGCCTCAAATGGGGCATCATGGTCTATCTTTCCGGAGTTTTGGGGAATATCGCTGAACGGATGTCCTCCGGACGCATTACGGATTTTGCGATCTTCGATCTCCCGGTCGTCGGTGAAATGGCTTTTAACTTTGCGGATCTTGTTGTCGTGATCGGATTCGTGATGATTGCGATATCAGTCCTGAAAGATGCGCATTTGATTTGGTTTGAAGGCAGTCAGCGGCGTGGGCACTGGGTGGAGCCAAAGTTTCAGCGGAGCTTCGGGCTACTTTTCGTATTGGTTGGATTTTCGCATTTCGCCGTGATCGCTGTCTACTCCTTTACTTATTTGAAAGCGTTCATCGCAGCCGAAGGAACATCGGGTCTGATCGATGCGGAAAAGATCATTTTCGATTATCTGACGGGGCTTTTTGTGCTCGAAGGCGGCGCCCTCTTTCTCACGTTCGCGATCAGCGTCTTTTTCTCCCACCGGCTGATCGGTCCTCTCATCGCGCTTGAGAACTATTGTAAAAAAATCAATGAGTCCGGCGAGAAGTCAGCGGGCGAGCTTCACCTTCGAAAAAGCGATTATTTTGGGAGTATCTTGCGTTCGATCGCGAAACTGGCGCGTTCGCGCTCCAATTCGGGTTAGAAACCCTTCGAAAAGCTAACACCGACGGCTTGCTGGTCGCTTGCCTCATAGGTGACGCTCACATCGCTTGAAATCTTCTTCTTCAAGTTCACGCTCGATGCCTGCGATCCGGCCGAATACGTCGCACCGACCGATGCGTCGAGCGTATTACTCTTCCACCCCAGATACTGAGAACCGAATCGCGAACTATCAGCCATCTTCGTTCTCGACTCGATCGAAAACTCATCCCCGACGCGGTATCTGAGCGTACGCCCTGCATAGGCCGCGACGAAAAGTCCTGCGTACATCACAGCGCCCTTTTTACGACGAATCGCCTGAACACCGAGAGCATCATCGGCTTCACTCTCGAAAAACTTCGTCGCTGCGCTGACCTGATGGTTCTGCCAGCCTGCCAAAGCCGCCTCCGCCAACGACGAGAATCGGGCGCGATACCCAGCTTCTCCATAGGCATTCACAAGACCTTGGTTTTTTTCAAGCTCGTAAGCACTCGAAAGATTCAGGTACATGCTCATGCTTTCCCAGCTCTTCTTCGTGCCGAAGAGTAGTCCATTGTATTCGCCGTTGGTGTAAGCTTGATAGTTCGTGTCCGATAGCAAGCCGTTGCCCGAGCCAAAGCCCCGCAACCCAAGCTTCGTCCCGTTCAAAAATACGGCCGTCGCCGTGGCTAGAACCGCTAGCGTAATGATTTGACGATGAAAAACCCTCATAACCCCTCGTCTTAATATTCTACCGGGTTGGGTTTGAAAAAATCAGTGTGTCATCTTCGACATGGATTTATTTTCGTATGCGACCTATTCGACATAAAAACGGCAGTATTTGAGCTTAGGTTCGCTCAGAGACCGCCGTCTGGAACTCCAACTTATGCTGAATTAGCGCGCTAAAGGCTTATACTTCACGCGCGTCGGCTTCAGAGCTTCAGCACCGAGCCGGCGTTTCTTGTCTTCTTCGTAATCTTGGTAGTTTCCTTCGATGAATACGACCTGGGAGTTCCCTTCGAAAGCCAAAATGTGCGTACAGATGCGGTTCAAGAACCAGCGATCGTGGGAGACGACGAGTCCTACTCCCGCGTAATTCGTCATCGCCTCTTCCAATGCGCGAAGAGTGTTCACGTCGAGATCGTTCGTCGGTTCGTCGAGGATAATGACGTTTCCGCCTGCTTTTAAAATCTTCGCAAGCTGAAGACGATTTCTTTCACCGCCCGAGAGAACGCCGACCTGTTTCTGTTGATCAGAACCCGTGAAGTTAAATCGCGCCGCATAGGCGCGCGAGGAAACTTCCTTCGTGCCCAAGAGAATGGTCTCATTCTTACCGTCGGCGATTTCTTCCCAGACAGTCCAGTCGGAAGTGAGCTGAGCGCGCTCTTGGTCAACGTAAGCCATCTTCACAGTGTCACCGATGATCACTTCACCGGTGTCAGGTTTTTCTTTTCCGGTCAGAATCTTCATCAGAGTGGTTTTACCCGTTCCGTTCCCCCCGATCACACCGACGATAGCGCCTGGTGGAATCAGGAAGGAAAGGTTCTCGAAGAGAACCTTGTCACCGAAAGTTTTCGAGACGTTCTTCACTTCGATGACTTTTCCGCCCAAACGAGGTCCTGGTGGAATGTAAATCTCCACCTCCTCGACTCGTTCTGGACGATCATCTGCTAATAATTTTTCATAAGCCGAGACACGAGCTTTCGACTTCGCTTGGCGCGCACGCGGGCTCATGCGAATCCACTCGAGCTCTCGCTCGAGGGTCTTCTGGCGTTTCGTCTCGGACTTTTCTTCTTGCTGTAAGCGAGCCTGCTTTTGTTCCAGCCAGGAGGAGTAATTCCCCTTCCACGGTATCCCGTGGCCGCGGTCGAGTTCCAAAATCCAGCCTGCGATATTATCGAGGAAGTAGCGATCGTGGGTAACCGCGATCACGGTGCCAGGATATTCCTGTAGGAAATGTTCAAGCCATGCGACCGACTCCGCATCCAAATGGTTAGTAGGCTCGTCGAGAAGAAGGATATCGGGCTTTTGGAGGAGCAAACGGCAGAGCGCCACACGGCGCTTCTCGCCTCCCGATAGGTGTTTCACTGGGCTATCGCCCGGGGGCAGACGGAGAGCATCCATCGCGACGTCGAGCTTTCGATCAATTTCCCAGCCGTCGAGCGCTTCGATCTTCTCTTGAACCTTCGCTTGTTCTTCTAAAAGTTTTTCCATTTTATCCGGATCCAAATCCGGATCGGCGAACATATTCGAAATTTCTTCAAAACGCTTCAGCATGACGACGACTTCGCCCATGCCACCCATCACGTTTTCACGGACGGTTTTTGTTTCGTCGAGTTTTGGCTCCTGCTCGAGGTAGCCGATCGTGATGCCTGGGCTTGGCGCCGCCTGGCCGGCGAAGTTTTTCTCAACTCCAGCCATGATTTTCAGAAGCGTGGACTTTCCGGAGCCGTTGAGGCCCAAGATGCCGATTTTTGCTCCGTAGTAGTAGGAGAGATAGATATCCCGAAGAACCTGTTTGTTCGGGGGATAGATTTTAGAAACCCCGATCATCGAATATGCGAATTTTTCTGCCATCCCGGGAACTTACTCACCCCCGAGGAGCGTGTCAAACACGACGCATAGAGAACCCCGAATTCTTAGCCGATAAGAGATTAGTATGCGCATCAAAAACAATGTTTTTACCCGTTTTCAGGCCCTGACAACCCTTTTAGCCCTCGCGCTTTTCGCCGGCTCAGCGATTGCCGGTGCGCCGAAGGAGCCGAAAGAATTTGATCGCCTAGACGGGCGCGGACCGAGCCACGGAAAAATCGACGTGATTGATTGGCAGGGTAACATCGAGATCCATTCCTATCCCAAGGGCAAACTCGCGGGTCTTGGATTTAAACTCGATAAAAAGGATAAAAACAAACCTGTCCTCGTCATCTCGTACCGATTCGCAGGAGTGGATTACAAAATTATCCGTCGCGCACTCGACACTGTGGGACTCAAAGAGGGTTTCAAAACATACCGTGATACGACGGCTGATGATTATGACAAAATCATCCTGACCAACAATATTTTGAACACCGATGTGATCGCATTTAATCCCGACCCTGCTCCGACTCAGCTCTATCCCGATTGGCATGAGTCGCTGGGCGGCGGAGCTGAGGCAGAAGATGCGGCACTTGCAGCGAAAGACGCCGCCGATGGTGAGAAATTAGATAGCACTCGAAAGCCGGCTGAAATCGCAGACGCTCCCAAGACCTACGCTCGTCCGAAAACTCAGGAGCGCGCAAAAACTGGAATTCAATTTCAGCAAAGCGAAAAGGAATCCGGCCAAACCGAAGACTCCGCGCCTCGCTGGTCAAAGCCATCGACGATCGACGAAGATGGTGCGATCAAAGGCTTCAATTTCTAGGTCAGCTCTTATAGAGACTGCTTATTGAGCTGGCGGGAGAGCGCCTGGAGCCGTTCCCGGTACTGGGTCGCTTTATAGGCTTCGTAAGCCCAAAATCCTTCTAAACCTTTGCTGAAATTTTCAGCGATTTTTCGCGCCTCAAGGAACTCTGGCGTTTGATTTAATTTCGCCCCTTTCACTGCCGTGAGAAGGGAGTCTAGAAAACTTGAAAGTGTATAGAGATTGAGCTCCCTCGCTGTGGGAGTGAGATAGCCCATGTACATGTACTTCAGGGCCTCGTAGTTCAGAGCTTGGAGGGCCTGGAGTACTGCACGAGAGGAATCCGATTGATTTGAAATTTGAGCAGTCAGCTGCCTATTCCATTCCTCTGCTCGCGTGATCTTCCATGCCTGCACTTTGGCAGCGTCCTCTACCAGAAAATCTTCTTTGGGTGGGATTGATTTTCGAGAAAGATCACGAATCTTCGCCGCGAAAGGGTTCTGCCTTTCATTCCCGTCTGAGCCCTTTACTAGACCACGAAAACGAAGATCCCAACCGATCGTACTCTGGATATTCGCGAGCTCATTCTGAAAAGCGACCTCGTTGACATCGACGTAACGATCGACCGAGAGAGGAGTTTTAGAAATGGAGAAGTTCTCAAGAATGTCCTTGCGGAGCCAGTAATCGTCTTTCAGACGCAGAACAGTTTTTGGATCGAATCCAGCCTGACCGCTTCGCCTCGCGATCACATAATCGACGCCCGCTCCAAACTCTTCGACGCTAATAGAATAACGGTAAATTTGTGACCAGTTCTGCCGAAAGAGCTGCACACCTTCTTCAGTACCGCTAATGCGAGCGAGTCGAATCGCGGCGTTAATCGCCTGGTCCACCGTCTCCAGATATTGGGTCAACGTCTCCTGCTGAACCAGCTTCCACTCCTTCATATCGAAGTAGCCGCTCGTCGCGGACTTCAGAGTAGATATGCGGCCTTCAAATTGTTTCGTCCGAGTCTGCACGGAGGAAGTCAAATCGCCGCACCAGAGTCGCTTCCAAAACGTTTGAGGTGGATGGAGGAGCTCATCGATTCCGAAGGATTTCGGGGAGCTCAGCAAGGCGATGAGAACGAGGAGAATCTGAATTTTTCGGCTCATACGAATCAGTATATCGGAGCGTTTCCGAAAACTCGAACGCGTTCATCTGCCAAAGGATTGACTCAAAACGAAAGCCCCCAGGCGGAATAGCTCCGCCCAGGGGCTTAGACTCGGAATAAATGCGTTATGAATTACTTCTTCGAAGCCAAGAGAACATCGAGAGCAAATTTGTCTTCGATCATCTTGTCGCCGAGGTTTTGGAAGAATTTGCCAGAACCGTATTTGATGTCGTAGTTCGTACGATCAATCGTGAGGTTCGCCTTAGCAGTCGTCTTTCCATCTTTCGTTTCAACGACCACAGGAAAAGTGATCGGCAGGGTTTTACCTTTGATGGTGAGATCGCCGGTTACTTCATACGTCGGGCCCGCGATCCCTTCGACCGCTTTCGCAGAAGTGATCTTGAGATTTGCAGTTTTAAATTTTTCAACACTGAAGAAGTCGTCAGACTTCAGATGCTTCAAGAGCTTGGTATTCATTGCAGCGTCTTTCAAGTCTTCGATCGCGATCGTTTCCATATCGATTTCGAAGTTTCCGCCAACCAGCTCTTTCCCTTTCATCACAATTTCGCCTTTTTTCAGGGCGATTTTACCATTGTGCTTTCCGGTTACTTTTTTAGCTTCCCAGCCGACAACTGAAGCCGCAGGCGAGAATGCAATCTTGGTTTCTTTCTCTACAGCCGCTTTTTTCGGGGATGCAAACGCAGGGAGAGCCATCACGAGTGCTGCCGACATCACAATTCCAGTGTTCCAGTTTTTCATTTCTTTAATCTCCTTCAATTCAGTTGCGGGATTCACTCGGGGGCGAAGTCACGCTGATTTTAGAATTCTTACTTGATTCCACTCTACGAGAAACAAGCGTTGTACGTAAGGCGGTATAATTAGGACTCACTGTGCATTAAGTTGCACAATTAGCGGACCACACGCGCTCAAGAGCGGGCGCGCCCGTACAAGACCGTGCATTATAACTCATTGCTTTTAAAGGTTTATCTTGGTCAACAGAGTCAACAATAATTGATTCATTTAGTCAATTAACAGAGGACCTCGCGCCCACTTTCCAGTATTCTTGGCCACTATGATGCTGAAAAACGCTGTTGTTGTTGCAGTTGCCCTTCATTCATTTTCTTCCGCTCTCGCCTTCGACGCGACCCCGAAGCCTACCGCTGCGGATTATCCAAACGTTCCACCTGCTGCGACTCTGATCGTCGATTACAACGCTCCAAAACCCACGCCGATGCCTCAGGCGCCCAATTCGCTGCGCCCTTGGCCAAAGACTCAAATTCGTCTTCAAATTCAAGAGGGCCTTTGGAAAATCGTCCGTATTCCTTTCTTTCTCCTCAAGGATGGAGTCGAGCTCTTCAAAAAGGGCTATCACGGTTATACAAAGGACTTTTTCGAAAAGTACGACCTGAAACTTTCCTACGAAAATCAAAACGGAAAGAAAGTGAGCCAAGCAGACGGGACTTTCCAGATTTTTGCGTATAACCGAAACTTCGAAACTAAGGCGGACATCTTCGACTTTAAAACGCTTTTAAAAGACATGAATGCGTACGAGAAGAAATCCTGCGATGAAGTCTGCCCAAAGGGGTTAGAGCTCTTAAGCATCAACCGCGACCAACTCCTCCCTACTGGCGAAAACTTCCTGGGCTTCCGAAATAAGGCAGATGACTTTACGCACTCGATCGCCAACCAGTCCGGCTACTGCTGGGGACACTCCAGCGTGATGGATGACTTTCACTACTTAGGTTTCTTCGACAAAGACAACCTCATGAACCAGGACGTGCCCTCCATCGGTTCCACGAAATCGGGCGGAGCAGATAAAACGGAATGGCGCGAGTTCTACAAAGACCTAATCGACGACATGATCATTCACGGACGCCCAACGGTCATCCCAGGATTCGAAAACGTCCGTTCGCTGGTCGACAGTGATGATGAACTCAAAGAATATGTGAAGGAGCGCGTCGCCTATAAGTGGGCTAAGAACGCTGTAAAACTCCGCTCGATCGGAAACATGTTTTTCGACGGTAAGCCGATGAAAAAGGAACGCGTTCAAAAGCTCGTCCAAGAAATTGAAAAACGCCTCCTCTCGAACCAAACTCCGCGCGTGATCTTCGCGGCCGAGGGCGACTCGACCTATAGCCACGTACTCAACGTCTACGGTCTCGAAAAAAATAAAGAAGGTTATCGCATCTACCTCTTCGAAACGAACTACTACACGGAACTTTACCCTTCACAGAGCCACTTCCTCGAGGTGAGCAACGACTGGAAAGTCACCTACGCTCCGCTCGAGCATAGCCGCATCGGCCATAATCGAATCGGGAAGGTTAAATTCTCTTTCGAAGAAGAAGATGCTGAAATCGCGTACGTCAGAAGCTTACACCGTTTCTGCACGATGATGACTCGTTGTCAGAAATAACCATCCTCAGATTCACTCCATGACCATAAATTTCGTGAAAGCCTTAGTTTTGACGACACTTCTTTCCGGTATGGGTTTTAACTCATTCGCGAAAGCGGAAGAGGTTGATCCTCGCTGGCTTCAAGGACATTCGAATAAATTCATTAGCCTCGTTGTGAAACGACTGAAAAAAATCGAAAACATCGACCTCTTGGAACCGAGTCTTAGGGTCGAGCAAGATGCCGCTGACGTTCTGGGCTTCGAAAAACAGATTGTCACGAAGCGATTTAAGGTGGGTGTGGATCGTCTCTGGAGCGTACTTGTCGACACTCCTCCTAACAAAGTCTGGACTGGACCCCACGTAAACTTTGCACTCTCGTATTCAAAACGAGACAAGAAGTATTATCCGAATGATGAATTTGTTCCTCGATTTCACGAAGGCCTAATCGTCGTGAATGTTCTTGATATCTTAGGACCTAAAGTTGCGGTTGCGCTTGAGGTTCTCCGGCTTGACCAGAAAAGCCACACGATCGAGCTCTCCTATTCTCAGGGTGGCGCGACAGACGGCGCCCAAATTATTTCGTTAACGGCTGATGGCGACGAAACGGTACTCACGCACACGAGCTACTATCGAGGCGAAAACAAATTTCGATCGAACGTGCTCTACCCGACTTTTCACAAGATGATGCTGAAAGAATACTATTTGAGAATCGCTTCCCTGATCGCCGATCGGTAATTACTGAAGCCTACCTTCATTCAGAGCCTCGATCGTACGTTCCAAGAAGGACGCGTGTTTGTCGAAATACTGGTACTCCGTTCGGTACTCGCCTTCATACGCAACCGCCACGTTATCGTAAGCTTCAAAGAAGTGATCCATCGTGCTTCCGTCGGCGGTATAGCCTAACATTTCCCAAGGTGTTCCCGCTTTCACACCCAGAATATCTTTCGCCAAGGTTCTCATGATCGAATAACGCTGAACGTTTCGTGGCTCCATTGGAACACGCTTTCCGTAGGACCAAGGAACAAGCATCGCGCCCAGGCAGCAGTGATAGTCCATGGTGAAGCGAAGTTTTCGCCCCGTCGTCAGGATCTCGTTCCTCAAAAATGCATCGTAGGCCTTGGTCTCGACTTCTTCAGAAGCGGCGTGCCCGGTCCTTTTGAGTTCAAAATCACGATTCAGATCTGCGCCCGTACTATTCCAGCGCTGATCGGCTGTGTATCCGTCTGGATTCATCACCGGGATAAAAACGATCTCTCCCCCCGAGGCTAAAAACTTTTGAATCGACGCAATTCCGAGTCCCTGGGTGAGAAACCACTCTGGAAAGCGATCCTCAATTCCTAAGTACTCATCTCCATGGATGGCTCCATTGATCACCATAAGGGGTGCATCGGCGCCGGGATTTTTTATAGAACGGATGCGAATGCCGGTCATGGGCAGTCCGCCCGGGGTCATCCCATAGGTGAAAACTTCTGCAAGATCCGGATTTTTTTCTGCGAGATTCTTTAAACTTTGAACGAGCACCGGATATTCGGGTCCATCAAAACCCGAGTCCGAGAAAAAGTTTACAGCAAGATCAGACGCAGATGCACTTAAGCTCGTCGCGAGCAAGGCGCCGACACCGCAGAAAACTCCCACTAATTTCTTATGAATCCCCATTTTCGTGATCCCCCAAAGATCACTCAAGAAACCCCAGTTCAAAGTCGAAGACAACCCCGCGGACCAGATATCCCGAAGTGACGCGGAAGGTCAATTCGCGAGCAAATTATTGTCCTCCGGAACACCTAAATACACCCTGATCGTGTAAGAGAGACTGCAGAACAGCTGTTAAAATATTGTATTTATTGTCTTTAATTTTGGATTTGAATTTTTAAAATGATCATTTGAAAAATTCAAACAAATGCTCGATAAGATGAACATGGCACCCGAAGATACTAAAACCCTCCTGCTAGAGGCGGCGAAGAAGCTTTTTGCTGAAAAAGGATTCGACGGCACGACGGTAAAAGAAGTCGCTGATCTCGCAGGCGTGAACATCAGCCTTGTGAGCTATCACTTCAGTGGAAAAGAAAATCTCTACCGAACCATCATCGAAGAATTCGGACTAAAGCGACTCAGCTCTTCGGAACGAATTTTAAAAACGCCGCACACTGCAGAAGACTTTCGTGTTCGCCTCACTCTTTTCCTTGAAGATTTCTATGAGGATGCAAGTCGCGACACGGAGATCACAGCGATTATGAATCGCGAGTGTATCGGCTCGCATCCGATGACGATGGATATCTTCGAAAAGACTTTTTTGAAGAGCTTCCAATTTTTAGTCGATTTCCTCACTGCCGCCCAAAAAAGCGGGTTCGTAAATCCTAATCTCCTCCCGCACCTGAGTGCACTCATCATTCTGGGAGGCACCGTTCAGGTGGTACACATGGATCCCATGCATCAGAAGATTCGCGGCGAATCCAATATTCACAACCTCGAACTCAGAAACGCTCTCATTCAGAACACAGTTCGCATGCTCACTGAAGGACTCATGCTATGAAAACGCTGACACGACTCAAGAACCCACCGACGCTTCTCCTCGGAATTGCAATCCTCGCCTGGATCCTCTCGCTCTGGATTTCCCCGTCCCGCGCGGACGAGCTCTCGCTTTCGAACTATCTCGATCAGGTGGAAGCGGCGAACATCAACTTGAAGGCTTCGCGTGAAGCTTCCGAAGGCGCTGACCTTCGGTCCTCCGAAGCGACCCTCATGTATTCCCCACAACTTCTAATCGATGGTCAATGGGCGAATGATCACCGCCTGAATCCGATGTTTAGTACAGCCTACCAAAAGGTTCGAAACGACACTTACACTCTCGGTATCGAACAGCTCACACCCATCGGGATCAAAGGCGGAATTTATTATAACTTACTCCGCGAACATTACATCGGCGCAACCAACGGAAATGTTTTCTTCGAAGGCCGTCCGCGAATCGACTTGAGCATCTCGCTACTTCGAAATGGCTTTGGGAGCGAAACGCGTGCTCAGAATACAATGGTCGAGTCCGGTGCTCGCGCAACTCAGTACTCTGAAAGTTTTAAATCCAAGATGACCCGCGCGGAAGCGGAGTCGGCCTACATTCAACTTGCCGCCGCCCGCGCTCTCAAGAAAATGGATCAGGCCTCCTATGACCGCGCGAAAGACATTCTCGCCTGGGCGACCAACCGTTCGAAAATGAACCTAGGCGAAAATTCGGATCTCCTCCAAGCCCAAGCAAACCTCGAAGCAAAAACCCTTCAGCTTCAAGCCTCCAACGACCGTGAACGAAGCGCATCGCGGGCCTTTAACCGACTCCGCGAAGTTGACGGAGACGAGGTCAAAGAAGAAATCTCGCTTCCTTCGAGCGACAAACTCGATATTCCGACGCGTGCACAACTTCGAGACGACGTCAAAGCCGCCCAAGAAGGCTCTAAACTCGCTGCTGCTCAGGCGGCACTCGGTCGCGAGCGAAATAAACCGACGCTCGAACTCTACGGTAGCTTCGGGAAAAACTCACGCAACAGCGAATGGAACCGCGCATTCTCGGACGGATTCAGCGAGGATCGCCCAACTTCCGCTTGGGGAATTCGGTTTCAAACCCCGATCCTGATCGGTTCTCAATACCGCGCGATCAAAGGATACGGCCTTGAAAAAATCGCCGCCGATCGGCTCGTTGATCAGAAGCTCTTCGAACAAGAAGTGGAGTGGAAGGAACTCACTCACAAATTTGACGAAGCGAAGAAGCGCTACGTGATCGCGGAGAAACTTTCCAATATTCAGAAGAAGAAGGTTGAAAACGAACGCACGCAGCTGAAGCGCGGCCGCACAACGACTTACCAGACCTTGAACTTTGAACAAGATTACATCCAAGCCGAAGCCCTACGCGTACAAGCCCAAAGCGAAGTTTTGGAAATCTTAGCACGCTTAAAAACCTTCGGAGGCGCGTGAGCTTATGAATCTAGCCAATATCTCAATCAAACGACCCACCTTCATCACTTGCATCATTATTTTGATGCTCGCGGTCGGTTGGATTTCCTTTAAAAAACTCGGAGTCGATCTCTTTCCCGACGTGACCTTTCCTGTGGTTACTGTGAACACGGTTTACCGGGGAGCGGGACCTGCGGAAGTTGAAACTCTTGTTTCGAAACCGATTGAGGACGAAGTCAGCTCCATTAACGGGATCAAACGACTCTCCTCCATCAACCAGGAGGGACTCTCACAGGTGGTCGCTGAGTTCACGCTCGCTACCGACGTGAAATACGCCGAACAACAAATTCGTGACCGCTTGGGTGCCGTGAAACGAAAACTCCCGAACGACGCTGACGAACCCGTCGTTCGCCGTATCGATCCCTCTGACCTTCCCGTCTTAGAAGTTTCGGTAACAGCGCCTGATCTGGATCCCGCCGCACTTTATGACCTCGCAAACGAAACCATTCGCCCCAAACTCGAACAGGTCGCCCAAGTGGGTCTTGTGGAGGTACGCGGAGGTCGAAAACGTGAGATTCACGTAAAACTCGATCGCGAAAAACTCCGCGCGCGCGAAGTTTCTGCTTCGCAAGTCGCGGCACGCCTCGCGAGTTCCGGTGAAAACATTCCCGTCGGAAAAATGGATAAGGCCGGCACGGAAACCGTTTATCGAACGGTCGGTCAATTCACGAACATCAAAGACATTTCCTCGACCATCGTGAACTTTCTCGGAAACGACGTCCCGACGACGGTCGATGACGTAGGGACCGTGGTCGACACGCTGAAAGATGAAACTTCCAGAACATTTGTG